>CBFIHA010000086.1:0-15609 GCA_965662195.1 uncultured Pirellulales bacterium | reverse complement strand
CCGAGGGCTCGATGCCGATCAGCGGTTCCTCAGCGGTCACCCGGTCAGCCAGCAGTTCGACGTTGCGGCCGGCCAGCTCACGGGCCTCCCGCAGCAGCCCCTTGGAGATCTGGGCCCGGCCACTATCGACATGCTCTGGCAGCACCACCTCATAGCCGAGGGCCTCAAGCAGTTCGACCGCCGCAATGCCGACCGGCACATCGAGCGTGTCGGTGAACTCATCGACAAACAGATGCACCCGGCCATGGGCCGCGGCTGGCCGGGGCATGGCCTTCGTCCGCCGCTGGTGCCAGCGTCTGAGTGTCGTCTGCGCAACCGGCGGCAGCGACCGCCCCGGGGCAAAGCCGAGCGTCCATTTGACGAGATTTGAAATCCCCGGCGCGGTCACGGCCAGGTTGTAGGCCCAGGGGGCCAGGCCAGACGCCAGTCGCAGCGAGCTGGCCGACCCGGCAATCAGCCGACTGCGAAGCGGCACCCCACGGGTGTCATGCAGTTGCTGCTGCCACTCAGCTTTCAGCCGGGCCATGTCGACGTTGGAGGGGCACTCGCTCTTGCAGGCCTTGCAGGAGAGGCAGAGGTCCATCGCCCCGGCGATTTCAGGCCGGCTCCAGGGGTCGGCGGTAGCCGGGTCGGCAAGTGCCTGCCGCAGCACATTGGCCCGGGCCCGGGTCGTGTCAGCCTCGTTGCGGGTGGCCATGTAGCTGGGGCACATCGTTCCGCCCGCAGCCGCGGGTTTGCGGCACTGGCCAACCCCAGTGCATTTTTCCGCGGCCCGCAGCACGCCGCCGGTGTCGGCGAAGCGAAAGACCGTCTCGTGCTCGGGCTCGGTCTGCCCCGACACGATCCGTAGCTGGGTATCCATCGGCGGCGTGTCGATGATCTTGCCGGGGTTGAAGATGCCGGCGGGGTCAAAGAGCTGCTTGACCTGCCGGAAGAGTTCGTAGCAGGCGTCGCCGACCATCAGCCGGATGAACTCGCCCCGCAGCCGGCCGTCGCCATGCTCACCCGAAAGGCTGCCCCGGTATTTCTTCACGAGAATGGCGACGTCGGTGGCGACGCCCCGAAACATCGCCAGGCCCTCGGGGCTGCGGAGGTCGAACAGCGGCCGCAGGTGCAGCTCGCCCGCTCCGGCGTGGGCGTAGTGGACGCAGTCGATGCCGTATTTTTCCGCCAGCAGCCGGTCGAACTCGTTGATGTACGCAGGCAGATCGTCAATCGCCACGGCGGTGTCTTCGACGATCTCCCGCGGCTTGGCGTCGCCCGGCAGATTGTTGACCAGCCCCTGGCCGGCCCGCCGCAGTTCCCAGACCTTGTGCGAGTCGTCGCCAAAAAGCCCGGGGAAGGCATAGCCGAGGCCAGCTGCCTGAAGGTCAGCGGCAATCGCTGCCAGTCCTGCTTCGACTTTTTCCGGGTGCGTGTGCTTCAGTTCCACCACCAGCACGCCGCCCGGCTCACCGACAACGAACGACCGGTTGCGGGCCTGCTCGAGGTTGTCCTTGGTGCAGTCGAGAATCTTGCTGTCGATCAGCTCGCAGCCGGTCAGCTGGGGCGGGTCGGCGGCGGTCACCTCCATCCGACCAGCCGGCAGGCAGTGCCGCCGCTGCATGACCAGCACCGCCGCCCGCAACGCCTCGTCGATCGTGTGACAGTGGACGCAGAGCAGCCCACCCGCCGGCGGCAACGGCAGCAGGTTCAGCTCATATTCAACACCAAAGAAGAGCGTCCCCTCTGATCCAGCCAGCAGCCGGCAGCAATTGAAGGGGGTGTCGCTGGCCGGATCGAAGCAGCTGGCATCGAGCAGGGCATCGAGGGCATAGCCGGTGTTGCGGCGGGTCACCTCCGGCTTGGGCATCGCGTCGCGGATCGTCTGCCGGGTGGCGGCGTCGCCCAGCAGGGCGGCCAGCCGCTGATAGATTTGCGTTTCCAGACAGTCCGGGCCGTTGCACTTGGCCCGGAACTCGTCGCCAGTCAGCGGCCCGAAGGTCGCCTCACTGCCGTCGCTCAAAAACCCGCGGGCTGAAATCAGGTGCTCGCGGGTTGAGCCGTAGGCGATTGAGTTTGAGCCGCAGGAGTTGTTGCCGACCATGCCGCCGAGCATCGCCCAGCCGGCCGTCGAGGTTTCTGGGCCGAAGAACAGACCGTGCGGGGTGAGAAACCGGTTGAGTTCATTGCGAATCATCCCCGGCTGCACCCGCACCCGCCGCTGCTCGACATCGAGGGCGATGATCTGGTTCAGATGCCGGCCCGCATCGACCACGATGCCGTTGCCGACGACCTGCCCGGCCAGCGACGTGCCGGCTGCTCGGGGGATAATGCCCACGCCCTCAGCAGCGGCAAACCGGATTAGCTGCTGGACATCGGCATCCGACTTTGGCCAGGCAACGGCCAGCGGCCGCTGCTGATACTCCGAGGCATCGGTGGCGTAGATCGTCCGCGTGAGCTCGTCGGCCGCGAATTCGCCATCAAGTTTCGCAGCCAGCGTATCGATTGTCGACATCGTGAAAAGTTCTGCCGCTGGGAGTGGTGGGCCGCTGAGACGTGTTGCCTGATGACTCCTATGATAGAGGCGGTTAGGCCCAATGGTCTGCCGTCGGTCACTTGCAGGCCTCACGGGCAGAAGCCATGGATTGGCCCGGAAGGCATTCTTCACCGTCAGGTTGTCGATCAAATCTGGCGGCGGAACTGCTTACGCCAGCGCGGTGACCGAGAGCGTCGGAGCCCTCTGCGCGGTCACACCATCTCTTCGCATCCATCCTCCCGGCCTTCCTGCAGGTCAGCGACCTTCCAGGGCGGAGTGCCTAGGCGTTTCTGCACGGGCACGGGCTCCCAGCCATACCAGTGGCGAAAGGTGTGGTAGCCCGGTGAGTCCGGAAGCGGGAAGCGATCAAAGATCTCCTTCCACTCGGTGAACGTCGCCCAGTCTGTCTCCTCCGGAAAAATTCCGAAGTCGAAGGCTGCGCAGATCCGGTGCAGATAGTCCGCCCTGGCTTCCGGGCTCGTGAGCGTCGTGGGTGGCTCGACATCGGGATAGACGGATTGGTCGATGATCATGGCGTGGTCTTCGTGAAGACATGGCGATACCAGTCCCGGAGAAGTGTAGCCTGCTCGCGGGCTGCGCCGGACGCGATCGTTTCGAGTGGCCGAGTCGTTTCAATCATCGCCAGGCGGGCGATGATTTTCCGTTTGGCCTCGTCAACGGTGACTCCGGTGTTTTTCGCGATGAAGCATGACCAGCACTCGGCCATGCTCAGGACGTTGCGGGTGCAGAGTTGATAGATGTCGAGAAAATCACGCGGCGCTCCGCGTTGGACCAACGCCGTCATTTTCGACGCCACGTTGTCGCGGAGTGTCTCGAGCCAGACCGGCTGCCACGCGGACGGAATCGCATCGTCGAGCGCGAGGGTGCGACGGCTGATCTGAAAGGAAAACTGCTTCCGGTTACCCTGGAGCAGTTCCAGGCTTTCGGTCTCGCCCCAGGAGCGGCGTCGATAGTCGAGGCCGTGTCGTGCGGCGATCATCTGCATGGTCCGCTCGAGGAATACCAACGCGTCCGCCCGGGGTTCCGCCCGCCACCAGGCGTCCAGATCGACTGTGTCGCGATACTGAAGGTAATGACTAAGGGCAACGCCGCCACCGATCACGATTTCCGCAGCCTCGGAATGGCCGACGAGGCTTTCCAGCAATTCGCGGGAGAGCGGATGAAGATTGTCGGGCGTTTTTGGCCGGGGCGACGACATTCAACGCATTGTGGTTTCGCAGCCGCTTGAAGGCAATGTGAGCGTGTAGGGTTCGGTTCTTGACGTGCAACTTTTTCTGCAAAGCCGCGGGACCGTTCGACGGCGTGTGAAGGAGGCGAGGGACGGTCTGGACGCGGCCTGCCCGGCCGCCTTGCTCAAGGCAGCGCGGTTCCTCCCATTGCAATGCGGGGGCTCACTCGGTGGTGTTCAAGTCGAACTCCACCGCGAAGGCGACGGCGAGGGCCTCCCGTTCAGCTACGGCCTCTGCCCCGTCGACCGGATACTCCCGCAATTCCTCGACCTGCTGCCAGGTCGCATCGAAGCGGACTGCCGCCAGGCTGCCGTCCTCGGTGTCGCGGCAAAGCAGCAGCCGCTCGCCGTCGATCACCTCAGCGGCCAGTGGCTGCCAGCTGCCTGCGAACCCGCTCGCCTGCTGCCAGGCCGACAGGTCGGCCACGCCGCCGAAGAGAATCGGCAGGTCATTCGCAAACAGCTGTCCCTGCTCATCGCGGCTGAGGGCGACCCCGCCGGCGGCTTCGATCTCCTGCCGGTCAGCTCCGCTGTCGACCGGCTGAGACTCAGCCGCAGCGGCCCCGCGGGCGTCAGCCATCAGCTCCCCAGCAAAGGCGTTGCCCAGCCGGTTGAACAGGCACGCCAGGGCGAAAGTGTCGGCGGCGAACAGCCGGTGCAACGCCCCGTCGGCATGCTCCAGCAGCAGCGTCGCCGCCCCGTCGCGGTCAGCCTCCGACCAGAGCACCGACCACGGCACCGAAGAGGGCTCCTGCAACTCTGTCGCCACCTCCGGCGGCAGAACGTCGTCATCGTCGGACAACTCGTCGTTGCCGCGGCCCCCCTTCAGCTGGTCTTCACCCGCACCGCCAAAGAGGTTGTCGTCGCCCCGCCCACCGAAGATCTGGTCATCACCGGCACCGCCAAAGAGGTTGTCATCACCCCGGCCGCCATGCAGCCGGTCGGCACCCTCGCCGCCAAGTAGCAGGTCGTCGCCGCTACCGCCGACCAGCCGGTCGTTGCCCGCCCCGCCGTCGAGCGTCACCGGCAGGTCGCTGCGGCCCGCGACCAGTTGGTCGTCACCGCCGTCCCCAGCGATCTCGACGAGCCCAACAAAGGCAGCGTCGAGGGCCCTGATACGAATCTGATCGTCGCCGTCGCCACCACTGATGCTGATGCGTTCAAGCTCGAGGCCCTCCAGATCGCCGAAGTCGATCTGAATCTGATCCGCCGCCGGTGACCCGGCCACCATCAGTTCCCGCACGCCATCAAGCGGCAGTTCTTCAATCACCTGCCAGCCCTGCCGGATAACCAGCTCGCCGTCGCGGACGACCAGCCGGAATCGTCCCCCTTCCTCCGGCAACTCCACCAGGGCCAGACCATCCACAGGTGGATCGACGGCATCGTCATCATCGCCCGGCAGCGGCTCGACCGGCGGCATGTCGTCCACCGGGTTTTCGGGAACCGGATCGGCAACCGGCTCATCGTCAGCAGCGACCGGCAGCGGATTGGGATCGAGCTGCGGCAGATCGGTCGCCGGCGTTCCCAGCAGGCCGACCATTCGCTCGACCTCGACGGCATCGGCCGGGACGATCGCGCCGCCGACCGACAGCCCGAGCAGTTCCTGAATCTCGGCATTGGTCAGCCCGATGATCTCCTCGCCCACCTCAGGCCCCGGGTCGTCCGGGGTCAGCTGCTGGGGTAGCTCAGAAAAGAGCACATGGTCGGCCGCCTGCTCGTAGAAGTAGAGCTGCTGGCCGGCGTAGGGGCCGAAGTCGAGCAACACCTGATCGTCGAGGAAGTAATGCTCGTTGGCCGAGTCGGCCGCCGGCCGCTGGTCGGCAGCCATCTCAAAGTGAACCCGCTCGACTGTCTCGCCGTTGACCACCCCGGCCTCCCGGTCGCCAAAGGCGATGTCACCGGTGAAGAGCAGCCGCCGGCCCAGCTGCCGCGGCTCGGTGACCATGAAGTCGACGAGATTGTCAAACCGGCCGCTGTCGACCGTGACCACCCCGCTGCGGGGCACCGAGAAGCCGACCTCATAGCCCTCGATCTGCAGGTTCTCATAGCGGTGCGTGCCGCGGTTGTAGAAATTGAGGGCGTCAAAGCCGGTGTCGCCGAGGCCGTCGGCTGGCCCGATGATCTCGATGTTCCGGAAGATTGTGTCGACGGTGTAGTTGATCCGCATGCCATTGGCGTTGCCCCACAGCTGCAGGTCTTCCATGACGCTTGGCTGGAACTGCAGGGCTGCCTGCGGCTCCTGCTCTTCCTCGATCACGATGAAGGTACGGTGGTAGTAGATCTGGGCCCCCAGCTCCGAGCCGTAGGCGGTGTTGCCGCTGAAGGGAGCCAGCGGGGCGAGCGTGACCGGCACGTTGTCCGCCCCCTCCGCCGCCGCCGGATCGGGCAGGTTGGCCGAGGCAAAGGTGGTGATGCCCAGGCCATCCTGGAAGAGGGCCTCGGCGTAGAGGATCAGGCCGCTGCCGGTCGCCCCGGAGACGATGTTGTTTTCCACCCGCACGCCGGGGCCCTGTAGCCAGAAGCCGTCGCCGGCATGGCCAAAGTCGCCATGGATCTGCCGCGATTGCGGCTCTTCCCGTGAGCCGTGCATCTTGATGGCGAGGTTGCCGACGAACGAGCCGATCTCGTCTCCCGCCTCGGTGTTGAAGGCGGCCCCGGTCACGTCATAGGCGACGTTGTCGGTGAAGTCGACATGGCTCGAGTGGTTGACATAGCCCCAGCCGGGGTTGCCGGCCACCACGCTGCCGGTGACGGTCGCCGGGGCCCGGCTGGCATCGGTACCGGTCCGGTGGAAGTGCACCGAGTAGCGGCCGGTCGCGTTGCGGCCGGTGCCCTCGACAAACTCGCCCTCCTCGTCGAAGTAGGGTGGATCGAGAATCTCCAGCTTGTTGGTGCGGCCGAGATCATTGAAGGCAGCGTTGGCCACCTGCACGTCGGGATTGTGCATGAACATCACATGGCCCCGCCGGTCGAGGGCCGGGTTCTCCGACGTGAAGACGACATTGCGGGTGAGGTTGGCGACATGCACCGCCAGGTCGGCCCGCGGGGGCAGATGGTCGTACCGCAGCGGCTGATCGAACGAGACGGTCGCCCCGGCAAGGCCGGTGATGGTGACGGTCTCCTCGCCCGTGGCATCGGCCCGGGTGCCGGCGATCACCAGACGGTCGCCCACCTGCCAGCCCGCCGGAGCGGCCGCCAGTGCCAGCACGGTGTCGCCGGCCCGTGGTGGACTGGCCAGCGTGGTGAACGGGGTCTTCTCCGCCCCGTGGATACGGGTGGTGCCGTGGAAGATCGCCCCGCGGCCCAGCTGGCCGGGATCGACTGATAGATCGATCGGGCCGAGGTCGGCAAAGACGACGGTGGCGGTCACGTCGGCCTGCACCGGGTGTGCCGGCGTGCCGATCTCGACCAGGCTGCCCATCGCCGAGACCAGCGTATCGACCCGCAGTTCGGTGTTGACCGTCGGGTCAAATCGCAGCGTGCCGTCGACCCGCAGGGTCTTCAGCTCGGTTGCGAAGACGCCATCGACCGTGACGGTCAGCCCGGCCGGCACGAGCACCCGGGCACCGGCGGTCGGCAGCGCTCCATCCGCCCAGGTCTCCGGGGATGACCAGGGACCGGAGGCGACCACCCGGTGGGTCGCAGCGGTGGGGTCGGCCAGCCCCATCGCTGCCATGTGCTCACCCTGCCGGGCCGGATCACCGGCATGCGGCATGTCGCCGTGAGCGGGCATTGGCTGCATGACCATGGTCATCTCGGTCTCTGCCATGGGCTGGCTGCCGTCGGTCGGCATCGGCGTGTCGGCGGCCAGCAGCCGGCGTTCCTCGAGTCCTTCGAGCGACAGCGGGGCGGCCGGCCGGGCCGGCCGGCGGGTGCGGGCAGGGGCGAGCCGGGCAAACCGGAAGAGGTTTTTGATGGTCATCGTCTGGGTCTCCTCGTGAGGCCGAGCGGCACCTGCCGGCTGCGGCGGGGGGGTGGCGGGAGAACCCAAGCCGGCCGACGCTGACGGCGTGCCGCAGAGAACCTCGGTGAAAACGAGTGGTCGCTGCGGCGAAACAACTCCCGGCCGCTGCTGGCAGCCAGCCAAGAACAGGCCGATCGTCAGCAGCAGGAGCCAGCGAGCACGCAGTTCACTTCGGAACCGGTCCACGCTGTCTCGATGCCGCCGCATTCCGGCCTCGCTTTCCGTCGTCTGTCGTCCGGATGGGATGATCGGGCCCCTGACCGATCCTCCCGCCAACCGGCGACGGAACCGTTCCGTCCCCGGCACTGAGTGATCGCCACCGGGCGGGACGGTTCTTACACGCGGGGAATTTTTCTTTTTTTTCTCGAACAAATGCCGTAAACAACAGCTACAGGGGTTACTGAAGAAACTGCCGTGCCAACCACCACTACCCGCCCGAGTCTGCTGCTGCGGGTCCGCGACCTGGCCGACGCGGCTGCCTGGGGTGAGTTCGTTGAAATCTACGCGCCGCTGGTGCACCGCTATGCCCGGCGACGGGGCCTGCAAGACGCTGATGCCGCCGACATCGTCCAGGACGTACTGCGGGAGTTCGCCCGATGTGTCCCGCGGTTTAGCTACAACCCTGACGCCGGCCGGTTTCGTAGCTGGCTGCTGACGCTGGCCCGGCGGGCCGTCGGGCGGCAGGCCCGGCAGCCGGCCGGCCGGCCGGTTCCGGTGGGGGCGGGCGGTGAGGCTGGCAGTCCCTTGGAAGGCAATGAGGCCGATGCCGCCGCCGCCTTCTGCGAGGCAGAATACCAACGGGTGGTTTTCGACTGGGCGGCTCGACAGGTCCGTGGTGAAGTCAAGGATTCAACCTGGCAGGCCTTCTGGCTGACGGCAGTGGAACAGGTGAGCCCAGCGGAGGTCGCCCGACGGCTCGGCATCTCGACCGGTAGTGTCTATGTGGCCAAGAACCGGGTGATCCGCCGGCTGCACACCCTGATCGAGCAGGTCGATGGCACCAGCTGACCCCGCGGCTTGTCCGCCGATTGAGACGCTGGCCGCGGCGGCTGAGGGCCGGCTGGACCCGGCGGCTGAGGCTGCGGTGGTGGCCCATCTCAATGACTGCAATCTCTGCCGCGACCGGCTCGATGCAATTGCGGCTGCGGACGGCTTCGCTGTCGCGATCGGCCCGGCGCTCAGCCAGCCGGCTCCAGCTTCGGCTGCCCTCGACACAGCCATTGACCTGCTCAAGGCAGCCGGGCTGACACCGGCTGGGGCCGAGCCGCCGGCAGATCGCTCGGCCTGTCCCTACGCCGATCTGCTGCCCTGGCTTGAGCCGGCGCCGCACGGCATCGGCCGCGTCGGTGACTATTTTGTCACCCGGTTTCTTGGCCGGGGTGGTATGGGCGTGGTCTTCGCCGGCCGCGAGCAGGCCCTCGATCGGCCGGTGGCGATCAAGTTTCTTGCGCCGACGCTGGCAGCCGAAGCGACGCACCGGGACCGCTTTCTGGCCGAGGCCCGGGCGGCGGCGGCGGTGAATCATCCCAACGTGGTGACGATTCTGGCGGTCACCGAAACCGAGGGACTGCCGTTGCTGGTGATGGAACGGGTTGATGGGGAGCCCCTCAGCGAGCTGCTTGGCCGGCAACACCCGTTCGACCTGCCGACCATTCTCACCATTGGCCGCAAACTGGCCGCTGGGCTGCAGGCTGCCCATGCTCGGGGGCTGCTGCACCGCGATATCAAGCCGGCCAACCTGCTCGTCTCGGCCGATGCGGCGGTGGTCAAGCTGACCGACTTTGGACTGGCCCAGTTACAAGTGGAGCCGACTCCGGCGCCGGCGGGCACGCCCGGCTTCATCGCTCCAGAGGTCATCGCCGGCGACAAGCCCGATGCCCGCGGCGATCTCTACAGCCTCGGCTGCGTGCTCCGCGACATGCTCGCCGGCCAACAGCCACCACGCTGGCTGACCGCGTTGGTCGAGCGACTGCTGGCCCCCTCACCGGCAGTCCGACCCCAGTCGGCAGCGGAATTGGAACAATTACTGGTCGATGGTGTGGCGTCTCCGCCAGCGGGCACCTCGCCCCTGCCGACAACCGTCACCAGCCCGGGCCGGCCTTGGTGGCTGGCGGCTGCGACTGGCGGGCTCGCACTGGCCGCCCTGTTGGTCTGGCTGGTGGCAGGGCTCGGCCATCAGGATGAGCCTGCGGTGATCGAGGTCACCGGTACAACCACCGCCGAGTTGGCGGCGGCGATTGCTGAGGCTGAGTCGGGGGCGACGATCGTCCTCGAGGGGGCCGGCCCGATGGAACTGACCAGCCTTGATCTGGGTGACCGCAACCTCACCCTGCGGGCTGCCGGTGATCGACCGCTGCTGCAGCTTCGTGCTGGCAGCAGTGCGGACCGACAGTCCCTGTTTCGGGTTGGCGGAAGCCTGAATCTCGAGGGGCTCGATCTGGAACTCATTGACGACGGTGATGCAGCTCCAGCAGATCTAGCCGATCAAGTCCGCTGCCTGATCGATCTCGACGGTGGCAGCCTGCGGCTGGAGGACTGCACGCTGGAAGTAACAGGCGACGCCTGCTGTATCATCGCCGCTGGTAGCGACCGGCTTGAACTCATTGATAGTCAGCTGCATGCCCCGGACGGCGCCGCCGTGGACTGGCAGCCGGCCCCGGGCGGCCTGGCGGTGGCAGAGCAGACCATCATCTCTGGTGGCACGGCCTGGGCCGTTGCCGATCCAGTCGCGGCCACGCTGCGTCTGAGCAGAGTCACCGGCGTTGCCGACCGCCTGATTAGCATCCGCTGGGACGAGCTTGAAGACCCTGCCGACAGCTCGCTGCTGGTCGAAGCCGAGGCCAGCGTGCTGGCTGCCGGGCAGGCAGTCCTGCTGCTGCATGCCGAAGCTATCAGCCAGCAGGCCTTTACCGAGATGCTTCAGTGGCAGGGCCAGGGCAATCTGCTTGACGGCTCGCTGATCGAACTCGACCGCGACAGCGGCCGGGTGCGGCCTGACTGGCTCGCGGCCGACGACGACTGGGAACAGCTCAGCAATCTCAGCAGCCAGCGATCAGAGTATCGGCCGATCAGGTTTGTGACCGACCGCGACACCCTGCAGCGCTGGCCGCTTGGGTCGGCCGATTCGGCCGTCGAGGCCTTCACGGTCAGGCCGGATGAGCAGCTGCTGGAACGCTTCGGGGATGAGCCTCCAGGGGCGGTGGCTGGCTGGTGGTTTACGCCGTGAGCTGTGTTTGCCTTGACTTAGATCGTGGCGCCGGCACGAGCCCAGTAATCCTGCGGCAGCTACTAAGCTGCCTGAAGCGTGTAGGGGAAACCGCACAGCGGATTGCGGCTCGATCACATCAGCAAAGGCCGTTGTCTCGCCTTTCGCTGGTCACGGCCTTCCCTTCAGCGGCGGTGGTGTACGTCGAACGAGCCGGTCATTCGGCCGGTCGTCATTCGCTGGGTGACCCTTTCCAAGCGGCTGAATTCGCAAAAAAGCACCGATTTCCCGATGAAACCCTGCCGCTGCCCGCTCACACAATTCTCGCAATCGGCTCACAATCGCTTCACGAAGCGGCCATAGGTTACCCCAGTCGGTCGGAATCGTCTTCGGCGGACACGAACTTTCTCAGACTCGGAAAAAGGAAAACCTTCCATGTCTCGTCGCTTAAGTCCTGCGACCAAGAGTGGCTTCACGCTGGTGGAGCTTCTGGTGGTCATTGCAATTATTGGAATCTTGGTGGCATTGCTGCTGCCGGCGTTGTCCTCTGCGCGTTCCGCTGCGAACGCTTCAGGTAGTGCGAGCAATATGTCGAGTTTCGGTCGTGGTTTTGAACTCTACGCCACGAATAACGACGGGTTGTACTGCTCGTCTGCGTTCGACCACTGCCGCGACGGTGATATCCGCGAAAAGGGTTGGGTGGCCGACTTGATAAGCTCAAAGGTGGCTAATCCTGGAAAGGCACTCGACGCGGGAAGTTACAATAAGATTAATGAAAAAGTAGGTGACTACACAGGCGCTACTGGCAATTCGGTGAAAGCTGGGTCAGGGCGGGCTTGGCCAGTTGGCACTTCGGATGCAGGTGTCCGAGGAGAGGCCTACTTCGGTGGTGATCAAGGCGCAAAGGATGTTTGGAACGAGGGCTATAATTCCAACTATGCCACGACGTGGCATTTTAGCCGGGGCGACCCGGTCGCCACAGACGGCTATAGCTCCGGTGATAAAGAGCCGAAGGACGGTAATGGCCCGTTGTCAACAAATCACATCGGCGCTAAGTGTCTCACGACTGCAGCCCGGATTGCGGTCATGGGACCCGCACGGGCAGGGGACGGGGCGGATGCACTCTGCGTTACAGGCAGTTCGGTACCTACAGATGGGGCGTCCGTTGACATTTTGAACGAATTCGCCGGTGAAACAATCGTGAAAGCGAATGATTTGTTGGTAGAGAGTTTCAATGATGGAATGAACGTTAGTCTTATAGCCGATCTGGGCGGTTCAACCGGCCAGAAGATCCATGAGTTTGGTGATATTGAGCCATTGCATCAGCCCAAAAACAGTGACGGCACGGGTGGATTCGCCCCGGTGCTGTTCGCTGATTTACATGTTGAAAAAGTCTATGACACCGCGACCTATAATGATGCTGCTGGAAAGGGTGATGGGTTTATTGGAAACGGTGTGACCCGTGCTACTGATGGGAAGATCACGGCGGTGGCAATTGATGCCCCATCCTACGCGGAGATCACCAAATTCATTTGGGTCAAGCGTCTTCGTCCACTTCAGACGGCGGCTGGCAGCGTTAATGAATGATTTCATTCACTCGTGTTCATAAAGTAGAAAGTTTTTTGTTCCGCGGCCGCCAATGGGCGGCCGCGGTTTTTTATTTTCGATGCACTCGTGTTCTTTCGTTGGTCCTAGGTTATAGTGAAACTCACTATGGCTACTGCAACCATCTTGGTGCCCGAACCGGCGTCGCCCAAAGCGGCGGCACATTCTGCCGGGAATGCAGCGACCAATCGCGGGCTCCAGGTACAGATCGCAGCGACACTCGTCGGCGCGACACTCCTTGTGTGCTCCGTGATCGCCCAAGGGCTCTGGACAAAGCCGTTCTACGCGGCAATCCCCTCTGCTATCGCAGTGCTTTTGCTCGGTGCCCCTTTGGTGGTGGTCGCAGTGAAGGATCTGGCGAAAGGCTCAGCCGGCATGAACGCCCTTGTCGCCCTCGCGGTCGTTGGGGCCGCGGCCACGGGCAAATATCAGGAGAGCGCGGCGATCGCTCTTTTCATGATCGTCTCGGGATTGATTGAGAAGCGGACGGCGATTGGGGCTCAGGCCAGCATTGAGTCGCTTGTTCGGCTCTCGCCGACGAAAGCCCACCGGCTCGTGCGGTCGGCTCCAGTTGAGAACGAGGAACTGATCGAGGCCAAGGATCTCCGCCCGGGCGATGTCGTTCGTGTGCGGCCGGGTGACAACATCCCCGCCGATGGTCGCATCATTACCGGCACAAGCACGGCGAATCAGGCCAGCATCACTGGTGAATCGCTGCCGGTGGATAAGGTGATTGGTGACGATGTGTTTGGCGGCACAATCAATCTGACCGGTGTGCTCGACATCGAGGTGACGAAGGCGGGTAGCGACACCATGCTTGGCCGCGTCAAAGACCTCATTTTGGAAGCAGAACGAACCAAGACGCCGATCATGCGGCTGGTCGATCAATACGCCGCGTGGTACACGCCGACCGTACTCATGGTTGTCGGCGTCGTTCTTTTTTTCGCGCTGCGCACGGACCCGGATACGGCCTTCAGTCGGGCAATCGCCATGCTTGTCGTGGCCTGCCCGAGCGCACTCATCCTGGCGACACCCACCGCCATGGTGGCTGGCCTTTCCGCAGCGGCGCGGCTTGGCGTACTGGTCAAGAGCGTGGTCACGCTCGAGGCGGCTCGCAACCTGTCGGCGATCGTATTCGACAAGACGGGTACGCTGACCACGGGCGTGCTTTCGGTAAGCCGGCTGGCACCAGTCGACGGCTTCGAGGGGGCGGACTTGCTGCGGGTGGCCGCGATCGCCGAACAAGATAGCCGGCATCCTGTGGCCCGGGCTGTGACCGAAATGGCACGCCGGGCGAACCTGCCGCTGGGTCGCCCGGAAGCGTTTGAAGAGGTCGCCGGTCGCGGTGTGATTGCCACGATTGACCATTCACAGATCCAGGTGGGGCGGGCTTCGTGGCTCATGGCTCCTGAGGCAGGGCTCAGCGATAGTGAAATCACAGCGATCAATCAGATTCAGTCGAGTCCGGATGCCGACGGGATGAGCGTGCTGTATGTCGTCCGCGATGGCCGGCTCATGGGCTGGATCGGTCTCGAAGACAACGCGCGGCCGGAGGCTGCCGAAGCAGTCGATCGCCTGCGGGGCCTGGGCCTGAAGCGGCTGGTGATCCTGACCGGCGACCGCAAGAGCGTGGCCAAGCGGGTGGCTGAGCAGATGCACTTCAGCGAGTTTAAGGCCGAAGTGCTTCCGCACGAGAAACTCGAGATGGTCGATGAACTCAAGGCCAAGGGCCACCGCGTGGCCGTGATCGGTGACGGGGTCAACGACGCTCCCGCGCTGGCCGCCGGTGACATCTCGATCGCCATGGGTGCGGCGGGAAGCGATGTGGCGATCCACTCGGCCAGCATCGCCCTTATGAACAGCAACCTGAATCGGATTCCGTTTCTTGTCGAACTGTCTCGGCGGACGATCGGAGTCATTCGACAAAATATGGCGATCGGTGCGTTGTTTATCGTCGTCTTTTTGGGCCTCGCCGGGGCCGGCTATGTCTCGCCGGTCGCCGCCGCCATGCTTCACATCATCAGCGGCCTGATCGTCGTCTTTAAC
This sequence comes from uncultured Pirellulales bacterium, assembly GCA_965662195.1. Lineage (GTDB taxonomy): Bacteria > Planctomycetota > Planctomycetia > Pirellulales > UBA1268 > UBA1268. Next base: position 1,022 of record CBFIHA010000086.1, on the reverse strand, counting down.
TCGGCCCGGCTGGTACGGTGTGGAGAAGACATCGAGCAGGCTGAAGCCGACCGGCTTCTCGCCCCGGCCGCTCAACCGACGTCTCGTCGCTGAAAGAGAAGCACGGCGACGCTCAGCATTATCACGGTGACGGCGGCCGCGTAGGCGGTTACGAGGCCTAGGTACCGAAGCGTCACGGGGTGGCCCTGCGTGAGCGCGTCGGCGAGCCAGAAAAACTGCAGGTTTGGGATTGCCAGATAGAGCGGCCAGCAAATCGCCCGCACCCATGTCGGCCCCGTCGCGGCATCGCCGACGGCAGACCCGAGAAAATATTCGCTGACGAGGCCGACCAGAAACGCTCCGAGGCAGACCATCAGCGTCATCACCTGGCCGAGACGTGTCGAGGCGGCGATCGCCACCGCTGCCAACACGAGAATCGCCTGGAACACGAGCCCCAGGGCGATCATGAGCTGCTCGTTCCATTCCACGAGCGGGTTTTGAAACTGCCACTCCCGGTCGATGCACCAGACGATGCCAAGGGCCGCCGACATCGCCAGCCCCAGGCTGACGGCGAAGACGCTCGGAAAGGGCCGTCGGTAGAGGTAGTTGGCCAGCCCGGCAAACACGAGCGCGAGCAGGGCGAACAGGTTGCCAAAGACGAGCACGGGCATGTCGAACGTGTCGTCGATCCGGGCGCTCGACTGCACGCGATGCCGCACGGCCAGCAGAAAAATGACCGACAGAATCCAGAACCCGAGGCCCAATGCGCCGGCGACACCGAGATATTTCCCCACCACGACCGCGGGCCGCGACACCGGCTTGCTCACGACCGTGAGCACGGTTTTGTTTTCAATTTCCTTCGTGAGCACGCTCGTGGCGGTGAAGGCCGCCATCAGCAGGCCGATCAAAAACAGTGTGCTGAGCCCAAGGTCGATTAGCAGTTTGTTGTCATCTTCCAGCGTGAATGCCGCCACGTTGACGTTGAGCACGAGCGCGAGAATGCCGACGACGATGAGCACCACAAAGACGGGCTGCCGGATCGA
>CBFIHA010000085.1:0-15983 GCA_965662195.1 uncultured Pirellulales bacterium | reverse complement strand
GGGGAAGCTGTACCCAATCGGGATGCAGGGTTTTCACTCGACCGTCTCTTCGGGAATCGTATTGATCGTCCAATGTATCTCCTCCACAAACGCATTGCGGTCAGCATCAGTAATACTAAGTTGCAGACGCAATTGATCGACGGGCTGTAGCGATTTCACCTTGAGCAACAGGCTACGATGGTCAGCCGTGAGGTCAGCTGCCAATACGGCAAGCGGCTCGGTGCCGGGAGCGCCAGTACTCGGGACATACTGTTTCGAACCGTACCCTCCCGTTCGGCGATAATTCCACTGCACCAGGTCATAGGACTGCGGATTACAGGCCGATTCCGGGTCGAGTGGGAAATTGAAGTCAAGCCGCAGACCATTTGGTTCCACCCGGCAGTCGGTGATCATTCGAACCGGTTCGCCACGGTACCAGAGCCGCTGAATGCCACCATCGGCAAGCCCTGCACGACCGCCGCCGTTCCAGCCCTGAAGCCCTGCTGCATAGACCTGTCCATCAGCCGGATTCACCCGCGGCCGCATGATGCCTGTACGAAAGAAAAAGGGCAGTCGCACGGCCGCCGCTTGACTGACACCTGCAATCTCCTGCCGCATGACAGCAAACATCCAGCCTTTGCCGAAGCTGGTGTGAAGCAGCCGACCGGCCAGCGGACCAAACCGGTGATCATCGGCAAAGACCTGACCTCCAGAGGAGTTGTCGAGTTCCTGCGGGAGCCAGAGGAAGGGGCGTTCGTACACCTCCCGGGGCATAACCCTGTCGAGGTCAATCATCCCTCCACCCGGCGCCCACATACCTGGCACGGAATAGTCAGCCACCCAACCGTAGTATCCACCGGGCCGGATCAGGCTGATCTTCGAAGCTGGTGTCCACTGCCCCTGATTGTCGCTGGCAGTGAGTCGTCCATCAGGAAGCATGCCAAGGCCGTTGGGCGTACGAAAACCGGTGGCAAAGACCTGCCGGCTTCCATCGGGAGCAACGGCAATGATTGCCCCGGGGAGATCGGCGTCGGAACCATGACCACTCTTGGCGTAGTACAGCGTGCCATCCGGCCCCTGTTGGAGATCGAAGTTGAAGGCATGAAAGTTGACAGAGACATCCTCATCGGCGGAGAGATTCTCGTAAAAGTCGGCCTCGCCGTTGCCGTCCTGATCGTGCAAGCGGACAAGCCTGTCCTTGCAGGTCACCACGACAAGGCCGTCAACAACCTTTACCCCAAGAGGCTCATAGAGCCCGGCTGCAAACCGCTTCCAACGAAGGTTCAGCAGTTGTTCATCAACTCCAGAAACGACCCAGACATCACCGCCATACGTCGTGACTACCATCCGACCATCACTGAAAAAATCGATTGCAGCAGTTCGAAACCAGGTGTTCCACGGCGTCTCATCCGGAAGCGTGAGGGTATCGAGCCGATAGCCACCCCGCTCAAGCCCAAGGGTTCCGACCGTTGTGACTGTCTCGGGCCATCGATCCGGGCCACCGGCTGTCAGGCTCGTCAGGGCGGGGGCTTTCCGTCCATTTATCTGTCGCCGCAGATCTGCAGCAGCCTGCTCGATTTCCGATGCAGCATGAGCCCGGCCAACCCAGCGAACCACCTCCATCTCAGTGGGTTCAGTTGCGGCCGGAATGGTGACTGTCAGACGCCCCTGCTCATCGGCGGTGAGTCGGGTGCCCACCGGACCTCCCGAACACTGCACAGCAACGTAGTGGCCAGCCGCGAACCGGGCCAGCCCTCCGTCGGCAAGCCGAATGTTCTCCCCTGCCCCCGGCCCAGCTACAGCAAGCAGCAACTGCCCGCCTGGCCCAACGCTCAACCAATGCCGCAGACCGCGGCCCGGCAGTGCAGCAACGGCGGCGGGTGCCTCCAACACCTCCCGGCCATCAATGGCGTATTCGAGCAGCACGCTGTTCCCGTGAAGATGGTGGCCGTGATACGTCAGCCAGTGTCCCGGTAGCGGCCCTCGCGGCAGCAACTCGTGGCGGGAATAGTCGAGGCTACCGTCATGCCCCCAGGCCCAGCCCTCGAGTCCCACCACTGGCTCACCGTCAGGCTCAGCGGTCCCCTCTCCCCGAGGCCGTTGGTGTTGGGTCTCGGTGAGATCAAGGAAACCTCCCCGCCAAATGCCGGCCTGATCGAGTGAATGCAGATCGTACGAAACCGTCAGCCCGCCAAGGTCAATCGTAAGTACGCTTTCAAACTTCCGACTAAGTTGCGAGGCGACTGCCGGACCAAAATCACGATCAACGTGTTCCAGCTCAGTGCCATCGCGAGTCCCCCGAGGCAGTCCATCGAGGTAGCTTTCTCCAACCTCGACAAAATCATCTCGCTTCTGCAGAAACGCCTCGCGAATGTAGTGAACTGCCTGATACCGCTGCTTGGGTGTCAGGTAGTTCATCGCGGCCATCAGGCCGTTCCCCCGGGAGAGCGTGAGAAACATCTGGTAAGGGTCACTCCCAAACTTCAATGGCTGAGTGCGAAAGGCCCTTGCCGTTGGAAGAGAAGGCGTTTCACCGTCATGCCCGTGACAGTTGAAGCAATAGCCGTGATAGATCTGCTCGCCCGCCTCAAAATCACGGCGGCTCAGCTTTCGAATGATGCCGGCATGATCCAGATCGGCAGTATCATCAGGCACGGCCAACAACTCCGCAGCTGGCCGCAGTGCCGCAGCCCGTGCGGGCCCGCCCCGCGAAACGTTGGTGACATACGACACAAGGTCGAGAAAATCTCGCTGCTCGCCCAAAACAGCGGCAAGGCCGTCGGGCATGAGAGACTGTTTCACAGGTTGCCGTACTTCGATGGTTCGTCGAGCCACGGAAATCGACTGGCCAAGATCACTGGTTGGCCGGAGGAGGATTTTCTCATCATCCTCTCCAATAATGAGGCCTGTCAGTGTTGTTCCATCTTCAAGAAGCAACTGCTCCTGCCCAAAGCCGTCGGTGATCTGCCGGGATGGGTGGAGGATCGCCTCGATAACTTCCTGCGTGGACAAGGGACGGCGAGGCCGGGTCAAGTCGGGCCCAAGCCGCCGACCGGCAGGCCCCGGCTCGTGGCAATTCGTGCAGGCCGCCGGTGAGGTGAAGTACACGAGGCCGCCACGGACAGGATCACCACGGCGGTCGACTTCAACCGCAAGCTGGTCGGCGGGCGTTGAAAGCAACTGCATCAGCAGCGACTCAACCGGTTGCCTCTGCGAGGCCACCGAAGGAGTCTGCCCAACCACCGAACGAACCGTAAGAATCAGGAGCACCAGGCCGTGGGTGGCAACACGAAAGCGTCTTCCCTTGCCTATAAGCCCAGTGGCATCTCGATGCCCGCCCCCCCAGCCACTGACAACCGTTCCTGCCATCCCTATTCCCTCTGCATTGTTCCATTGGTGGTTTCCTGAATTTACCAACCCTGAGACAGTCTCACAGCCAATCGGTAGGATGTCACGGTGTGGATTGAACCTTCGGCAACAGTGGTTTCGATCAGCACAGGAACAATCCTTGCTCGTCAGCCGCAAAGGCAAAATTGATTGCCCGAAGAGAAAGTCTTTCTTGGTTCCAGCCTGCCAAAGCAGACAAGCAATCGCCTCAGTGAGTCATTCTTCAACATGCCGAGGAGGTTTGAACGTGTCGATTGCCGCCTGCTGTGGTGACAGTCCTTTTCTCGATGCTCCCCCGGCAGTCACCCTGCCTGCCAGCACTCATCCGTCGACGTTCCGGAGTGTCTCCCGGCGAAACTTCATCGCCGGGATAACGACAGCTGCCATTGTTGGCAACCTTCAAGAGCCCACCGAAGCAGCCGCTCCGGCCCCACGGCCGCCTATTCATCTGTTCTCAAAACTCCTGCAATGGCTCGACTATGACAATCTGGCCGAAGTCACAGCCACCGCCGGCTACACCGGCATCGAATTGACCGTACGGCCAGGCGGCCACGTCGAACCTGAGCGGGTCGCAGCTGATCTGCCACGGGCCGTGGCTGCTGCCAAGCGGGCGGGAATTACCGTCGAAATGATCGTGACGGCAATCAACTCCTCAGAAGATCCGCAGACAGAAGCAGTCCTGCGGGCCGCTGCCGCTGCCGGGGTGAAGCTCTATCGGCTCGGATATCTTCGCTACCAGGACCTGGGGCCGATTGAGCCTCAGCTGGCTGCCATGCAGCGAACCATGCATAACCTCGCCCAGCTCAACGAGCGGTGCGGCATCACCGGCTGCTACCAGAACCACCACGGCGGTCGGATCATGGGAGCCTCGATCTGGGACCTTCGGACGGTATTAGGCGACCTCGATCCAGCGTGGATGGGCTGCCAATACGACATTCGGCATGCGGTTGCCGAGGCCACCGGCAGCTGGGAGCAGGGCCTGCAGATCATCATGCCGCGAATCCGCAGCCTCGCACTCAAAGATTTTCGCTGGCGAGTTGGCCGTCCACTCAGCCCGGAAACCGTCCCTGCTGGTACCGGACTCGTACCCTGGCAGCGATATGCGAGCCTCATAAGAGCTTTCAAGCGAAAGGTGCCGCTGACAGCGCATTGTGAGTGGCCGACTTTCTCACCAGCCGAAAAGTCACTGCCCATTGCTCAACGCAAGCAGCTCGCGACTGAACGAATGGCCGCCGAACGGGCCTTTCTGCAAACCGTCTTCAGCGATCCGTCGAACTTGCAAGAACCGACTCAGAGCTCGTGAGCTTCCAGAGTGTTGAGTTACTTCGCAGAAAGACACCGTCTTTACCAACGGCGGGTGATGCAAGCACTTCATCCTTGAGGTCGAGTGTGCCGACAACCTCGGCATCACTTTCAGTGAAACCAATCAACTGGGCCAGGCCAGTCTCGCTGACAGCAAGCAGCCGCTCGCCAAGCACAACGGGGGTGGCGCTAAAAGGCCCCTTGAGCCGCAACTGCCAGCGCCGCTCGCCATCGGTGATCTTCCCTGCAGTGAGGACATCTCCCCGGCTGATGGTGAACACCGTCCCGCCTGCAGCCACCGGACTTGGCGTTCCCGGAGAAAGTCGACTGCTCCGCCAGAGCTGTTTTGGCTTGCCGTCCTCGCCGTCTACCAAAGAGAGTGCCGTCAGGCCATGGGACGGAACGAAGAGCAACTGACCCAGCCGACAGCTGGAGGGAATTGTGCTGGCCCCACCGTCGTACTGCCAGACGCTCGTGCCGTCAGCCACCCGCACCGCATCGACACCTGTCTTCGACTGCAGCCCGACGACCCCCTGGGCAAGCACTGCTGGGCTGGTCCAGTTGGCCGCCTTGGGCCGGTCGAGACGCCAGCGATTCTCACCGGTCAGGGCATCGATGCCGAGAGCGTATGACTCACTGTCGTTCTCCACCTGGGCCACCACGACCCCCTCTGTTACCACCAGAGAACTCGACATGCCGAGGCTATTACTGACATTCGGATAGTCAGCAGTAATGCCCCGCAGCCAGATGAGATCGCCAGCGAGGTCGAGGCAGACCAGATCGTTTGAGGAGAATAGTGCATAGATTCGTTCACCGTCGCTGCAGGGCGTTGGCGCGGCGACACTCGTCTTGTTGTGGCACATAGTGCGGCCAGTGGCCCAGAGCTGCCGTTCCCACTGCTGGTTGCCAGTGGCGGCATCGAGACTGACAAGCGACAGCCGATCCTGTTGCGGACCACCGCTACAGGTAACGATGACCTGGTCACCAATGACCAACGGTGTCGACAGGCCCCGGCCGGGCAGATCGACCCGCCAGACGATGCTCCGTTCACCGAGGTCATGAAAAGCGAGGGCTGCCCTGCCACTGCCGAACGGTCCCTGAAATGCCGGCCAGCCTACCGGCGTAGCGGCCGTTACCACGTCACCGCCCCAACCGATGAGGAGCAGGACAGCCAGTAACGGCCACTGCGTCTGCCGGCCAAGCACTAAAAACGTTGAGCATTTCATTCCAGTGGCTCCTTTCCGTGGGTTGCCTCAGCCTCTGCCTCGCTCGGCGTGGGCGGTCGGTCAGCGGCGAGGACTGCTGTGCCCGTCGCATCACAGACCCGCAACTGAAACTGCCATTGCTTCGTCCAGTCCTTCGTCTGGCCATCCTGGCAGAGTTTGATCAGGAAGGTATTCCGACCGGCGGTCAGTTCAATTGGCAGACGGTACTGATCAATACGCATCCCCCGGTGATACTCATCGCGACCGAAGACGAACTGCCCGTTGTGCCAAACCTTCCAGGCATTCTTACAGCCCAGCCGAATCTCGGCCGGTTGTGGCTTGACCGCCGTAAAGGTCGTGAAGGCATAGGCAGTCACTTCCTTGAGGCCGTCACCTGGCCCCGGATAAGCCTGATTGATGTCAACCATGCCGTACGGGTCGGCCGTGAGAAACTGCCGCCAGCGGACCTCACCGAGCTTGCCCGGCAAGACTGCCTGCAGGTCGATGCCCTGCTCGGGCGGAAAAACCTCGGCAAAACCAGCCCCGGCCGTATTGTCAAACGGCCCGATCACCTGCCAGTCGACTAGGAAGCCGAACTGCCGCTGCAGATCGACCGCTTCCCCTGCCTTTCGGAGGTCTGCGGTGATCTGCTTGATTTGATCAACGTCACGGGCAGCATCAAGAGCCCGCTTGAGCGTGGTGGTGGCCGTCACCGGTTCGACCTCACGTTGGGCTTGCGCCTGATCAATCAGCCGGGCAACAGCGTCATACCGGAGTTCAACACTTGGGTCGTCGAGCATGCCATCGATGAGTTCAGCCGCCCGATCGGCTGCCTGGCCGCGAATCAGTTCCCAGGCCAGCCGCCGGGCCCGAGGGTCATGGCTGGTATCAGCCAGAAAACTCTCAAGCGGCTGGAGTGGCAGGCTTTTGCCGCGTCCCGCAATGGCATCGACTGCCAGCCGCAGCCAGTTCGCGGCGAGGGGATTGGCGCCATCAATTGCTGCAAGAATGCTCGGAATTGCAGCGGGCGTTGCGGCAGCCACCCGCTGCCAGGCAGCCGTCGCTGCTGCGTTGCCTTTTCCTTCCCGACCAACTCGACGGAGCGTCTCGAGACTCATTGTCAGTCCAGCATCGACAGCAGCCGACGATGACGCCTTGGCGACGGTCAGACCCGCAGCCTGTTCTGGAAAATCTCTTCGGTAGGCGGCGAGCAACGCCTGCTCGTCGCCAGGCAGCAGATAGAGCCGCCCCTGAATCGTCTTGGTCTCGCCCGCCGCCAAGCCGCCAATTCGAAAGTCGGCATGGATGCAGGTGACGACCCCCTGAAAAACCTCTTGGTAGGGCTCCCAGACCACTCCAAGAATCCATTGCTCATCCGCTGAAACACAGCCGCAGAGGCCGTGGGAAGGCACTAGGCTGCTCAGTGGCCGCGGATTGACGTCGTCGCGGGGCACACCAACAGGGCAGTAGACCTGCCCGGGCACATACCGGGCCTCGGCCGCCCAAGGCTGCGTTGGCAGCCGCACCAGCTGGCCATCGATCGCCACGAAGCACCGCTGGATGTAGGGCGGCTGACGCTCCCGTGCCTGGGCAGGATCGCTGCCGGTAAACCGGTCAACCCGGACACAAGGCTGGGCCCAGTGGACGGCCGAGGGCCTCTCGGTCGGATTGTGAGCAGTCACGCTGAACCGCAGGCCGTCTTCCACCACATTGATGCGGTGGGCTACGACGACACCATCGGCCAGCCGATTCTCCAGCAGGATGACGCCGGACTCAGCGGACGGCAGTTGCCGGCTCGTGTGTGGAATCGTCGTCTCTCGCCAGTCCCGGTCAGTCGAGCCGGCCCGGCAGTAGGCCTCCAGATAATTGATACGAATCTCGCCGCCAGGAAAGTCACCGGTGACGGTGAGGAACTGATTCTCCCATGCGGCTGTCAACTCACCAGCGTCTACGAGCCCGACCGCCATCCAGCACAGGCAGCCAAGCAGTCCCGCTTTGAAAACCAGACCGACTCCTCTAGGCACTACGGTTTTCATACCTGCTTCTCCTCGCGATCCCGGGATTGATTCAACCGGCAAAGACCGCCGGCTCTGAACGCTTTTCGAGACCGGCTAACGCTCCCAACGCACGGCGACATCATTCTGCTGGGACGCACCCGGTGTGCTGCGGCCCGACTCAACCAACTGCTTCAGTTGCTGCTCCAACTTGGCGACCACTGCGGGCTTCGTGGCCACCAAATTCATCTGCTCACCTCGATCAGATGATAGATCATAGAGCTGCCTCGGAGGCAGCGCCTCGGCCCGTTTACGATTGGGTCGCGGCTCGCTCCAGCCACCCGAATCGGGACAGAAGCAGAGCTTCCAGTTGGCTGCCCGCACTGCGAACGAGCCATTGATTGAGTGGTGGACGCAGGATGTCCTCGGTGATTCCGCCTGCGGATCCTTGAGGGTCGGCAGCATGCTGAAGCTATCTTCTCCCTCATTATCTGCCAGTGGCTCACCAAGGATAGCGGCCGCCGTAGCCAGCAGGTCGGTCAAGCAGACAAGCTGGCCGGTCCGCGTACCGGCGGGCACCACGGCTGGCCAGCGGGCAATGAAGGGCACCCGGTGCCCCCCTTCGAAGATGTCGGCTTTGTGACCACGCAGCGGACCACTGGGATCGTGCCCCTTCGCCCGCAGGGCCGGAAAATCGGCCTGCGGCGAACAGCCGTTGTCACTGGTCACAATCACCAGCGTGTTTTCCCGCAAACCGTGCCGGTCAACTGCGGCCAACACCGCACCGATGGCCGCATCAGTCTGCATCACAAAATCACCGTAGGGATTCAGACCGCTCTTGCCGATCCATTCTGGCGTCGGCTCAATCGGCGTGTGGGGCGAAGCCAGCGGCATGTAGAGGAAAAACGGCTGTCCATCTTTGGCTGCAGCTGCTCGGGCGTCGATGGTGGCGACCGCCCGTGCAGCCAGCTTCGGCAGCACATCGACGACCTCGAAGCCGGGCGCGGCCGGCCCCATGCGGCAGCGGCCCGTGGGGCGGCCGTGCATCAGTGGGAAATCTCGATCTTCAGTCGGCATGACCCGCACATGGTCATTCTCAAGGAATGTGTAGGGCACCATGTCGAGTGACCCAGCGATGCCATAGAAGCGGTCAAAACCCAACTTGATCGGCCCACCATTGAAGGGCATCGCATAGTCGACATTCCAGACCTGCTCCCGCGTTTCGATGCTCAACCGGTTCACCTCCTTGCCTTGCTCAACCCGCCAGCCAAGGCCAAGGTGCCACTTGCCAACACAGTCTGTCTGATAACCCTGACGTTTGAGAAACGAGGCAACCGTTGTTCGTGTTCGCTGAATGAGCGGCGGGCTCAGACCACCGAGCACGCCCGACTGCAGCTTCGTCCGCCAGGCATAACGACCGGTCAGCAACCCGTAGCGGGTCGGAGTGCAGACACTAGAACCGGAGTGGGCGTCAGTAAACACCATCCCCTCCGTCGCCAACTGGTCGAGGTGAGGAGTCGCAATCTTTGCCTCGGGGTTGAGGCACCGAAGATCGCCGTAACCGAGGTCGTCAGCCAGCACGACAATGATGTTCGGTTGGCTACCGACTGGAGCTGCCAGGATTGCACTTCCTGCCAAGGCAAACAGCCATGCGGCCAGCACCATTCTTCCGAAGACCGTCAGCAGTCGATGCATTTGCTCACACTCTCTGATTTTCATTACTGGTTCCTGCCAGGCTGTCAGTCCAAGAAGCTGGCTGGCTCCTGCTTGGGCCGCGGCGGTAAATCGGGCAGGGTCCTCCACAAGCCCACGACAATCAGCCCGACACCTCCAACGCCAATCGCAACTGAGATGGCAAAGGGAACAGTCCGCTCAGATCCGGCCATTTCCGAGAAGCCGATGTACGCCGACACCAAGCCAAAGCTAAGGGGGTAGCCAAAACAGACCAGGGAGAGGGAGGACCGCAGGATCGCAAGGACAATTCCAGCACCGACAGCCAATGGCACAACGATCATGATCTGCGGTCCAACCATACAGAAAGCACTCACCGCCAAGAGGGCTGTGAGAATAAAAACAACGATCGCTTTCAATACTCTCCTCCCTCCTCAAGAGACGTTGCATACCGAACAATCAGTATCCGTATCACGCTGATCTGGCAACACGGCCCATCGGGTGAACGTTGACGGTAACGTGGTGCCAGTATTTTTTGCTCACCTGGCACATGCATCGCGGATTTTTGAGTTATGCCGGCTTGGCCCCTGGAATCCCTTGTTCGATGACAAACGTCGCCTTGGTCTCCAGCGGAGAACCCCGCCGATCGACGAACGGCGTGGTGCGGAAATAGCTCGTCCAACTCGTCGGCGTCAGCTCGCAGGAGACATACCCACGGTTCGAGTTGTACCACTTCACAAAATCGTTCTGCCGAGCGGCCCGCTCATACTCTTCGATGAAATTACCGCCGTTGCCTCCGCTGCTCATCGAGGTGCCGACCAGTTCCGTCCCGACCACCGGCGAGTTGGCATCCTCAAAGTCGAGCTGTAGGTCATTGACCCAGTTGAGGTGAATGTCGCCGGTCAGCACCACCGGGTTAGGCACCCGCCGCTCATGCAGGAACCGCAGCAACCGACGGCGGCTGATATCGTAGCCGGGCCACTGATCCATGCTGTAGCGGCCCCCTTCAAGCGTGCCGCGATTTAAAGGCGCGACCATTACCTGTTGGGCCAGCACGTTCCAGATCGCCTCTGATTGAAGCAGCGTCGCCATCAGCCAGTGCTCCTGCCGATCTCCCAGAATCGTTGCCTTGGGATCAAACACCTTGCCGGTAAGAGGCTTCTGATTGTCACCATTTGGCTGGTCGGTGCGGTACTGCCGAGTGTCGAGCATCGAGAACTCCGCCAGCCGGCCAAATCGACAGCTGCGGTAGAGCGTCATGTTCGGCCCTTGCGGAAAGGACCGTCGCCTGAGCGGCATGAATTCGTAGTAGGCCTGATAGGCGTTCATCCGGCGGGCCAGAAAGACCTCGGGCGAAACGCCGTCTTCTTCCGAGACAAGATTGGCATAATTGTTGTCAAACTCGTGGTCATCCCAGGTCACCAGCCAGGGAAAGCGGCGGTGGGTCTCCCGCAGGTCCTCATCGAGCCGGTACTGCGAATACCGCAGCCGATAGTCATCGAGCGACTGAATCTCGCCGCCGATGTGCTTCCGTGGCCGCTTGTCAGCGCCAGCATATTCATAGATGTAGTCGCCAAGATGAACTACGAGGTCGAGATCTTCCTGCTGCATGTGCGGATAGCCGTTGAAGTAACCGGACTCATAATGCTGGCAGGACGTGAAGGCGAAGCGAAGCCGCTCCGGCAGGGCATCAAAAGCCGGCGTTGTTCTGGTCCGTCCAGTCACACTGGTTTCGTTTCCGGCATGAAAGCGGAAGAAATACCAGCGGTGCGGCTCAAGACCATCGACCTCGACATGCACCGAATGGCCTAACTGTGGCACCGCCAACGCTTCGCCCCGCCGTACAATCGTCGCAAACGCTTCATCGGTCGCCACCTCCCACCGCACCCGCACAGACTCAGGCGTCATCCCACCCTTTGCCTGCAAGGGGTTTGGCGCAAGCCTAGTCCAGAGCACCACGCCATCGGGTTCCGGATCACCGGAAGCGACACCAAGCTGAAAGGGATTGGTGGTGAATCTCGGCTGCTCGACCACCTGCCCAGCCGCGAGGGCTGGCAGCGAGGGAATCGTGGAGACCGCGGCGAGATACCGCAGAAAATCCCGCCGCTCGATCCCGTGACGACGCTGTTGACTGGGACGATAACGCATGGTGTGGCTCCTGCTGAAGCTAAACTTGAAGGAACTTCCGTATTATGGTCTCTCGACCAGTCTGGAGTCACCTGCACTGGGCCGATTGCTTTTCGGTCGGTCTCCACCTGGAGTGCCTCAGAGAATCATTGAGCATGCCCTCTCGTTTTCATGTCAGCGTTGGGCTTTGCCTTTTGTTCGCAATGGCATCAGCCAATGCCGGCGAGCCGTTTCCGCCGCTCTATAACAGCGAATCGATCCAGCGGGGCGAGCCACCGGCGGCGGTTGAGGCGGCCGCCAGCGTCAGGCTGCAGGCAGGCTTCACCACCACCGTGATGGCCGCCGAACCTGACGTGCAAAATCCGATTGCCATGGCCTGGGATGCCCGCGGCCGACTTTGGGTAGCCGAGAACTTTACCTACGCCGAGCGGCAGCAGCGATTTGACCTCTCGCTGCGGGACCGGGTGCTGATCTTCAGCGACACCGATGGTGATGGCCGCTTCGATCACCGAACCGTCTTCACCGAGTCGCTGCAAATGCTCACCGGTATCGCCGTGGGCCGAGGCGGTCTCTGGGCAATCTGCCCGCCGCGGCTGCTGTTCATTCCTGACCGCAACCATGACGACGTCCCCGACGGCCCGGCAGAAACCGTGCTCGACGGCTTCGACGTGGCCGAGGCGAACTATCACAACTTTGCCAATGGGCTGCGGTTCGGCCCCGACGGCTGGCTCTACGGCCGCTGCGGCCACTCCTGCCCGGCCCGGATCGGCCCGCCGGGCTGCCCTGACGACCGACGGCTGCCGATGGAGGGCGGGGTCTGGCGATATTCACCCCGGCAACGTCGGGCCGAGGTGCTCACCACCGGCACCACCAACCCCTGGGGCCACGACTGGACAGCCGAGGGCGAAGGCTTCTTCATCAACACCGTCAACGGCCATCTCTGGCATCTGATTCCGGGAGCGCACTTCCGGCAGATGCGAAATACCGACCCCAACCCCCACACCTATGAAACCATCGACCAGCATGCCGACCACTTCCACTTCGACACCGGGGCCGGCTGGCAGAAGTCGCGGGACGGCAGTGCGGGGGATCTCGGGGGTGGCCATGCCCACAGTGGCTGCATGATCTATGCGGGCACCAACTGGCCGGCCGACTTCCGCAGTCGGCTCTTCACCCTCAACTTTCACGGCCGCCGGGCCAACCAAGAAATTCTCGAGCGGGCCGGCAGCGGGTACGTCGCCCGCCACGGCGAGGACTGCTTCCTGTGGCAGGACGAATGGTTCCGCGGCATGGAGCTTTCCAGCGGCCCCGATGGCAGTGTGGCCGTCCTCGACTGGAGCGACACCGGTGAATGCCACGAACATGACGGGGTTCATCGCACCAGTGGTCGCATCTACCAGCTTGCCCATGGCCAGCCCCAGTTGCCGGCGGGTATCGACCAAAACTTCGATCTGCGCGAGATGAGCGATGCCGAGCTTGCCCGATTGCAGCGGCATGCCGACGGTTGGTGGGTTGACCAGTCGCGGCTGTTGCTGGCCGAGCGGGCCGCTGCCGGCACGGTGTCGAGCGAGGCCGCACAGCTGCTGCGGAAGCAGTTCGACACGGCTGAAACGCTCTCCGAAGGCGACCCGCAGGTGTCGGCCTCCGCTCACCGGGTCCGGGCCCTGCTCACCCTGCACCTGCTTGCAGACCTAACAGACGCCGACTTGCTGGCAGCACTCGACCATGCCGATGAGCACGTCCGCACCTGGGCGGTACGGCTGCTGACGGAGGATTGGCCACTCGATGCGGCGCTCGGACCGGTTGGCGGCACGGCCACCGCGGCTGCCGGACCAGAAACCGTATCGCTGCTTGAACGCCTCATCCTGCTGGCTGAGCAGGATCCCTCGGGGCTGGTCCGGCTGGCACTGGCCTCAACCCTGCAGCGACTGCCGATAAACCTCAGGCCACCGCTGGCGTTGGCCCTTGTCTCCCGTCCGGAAGATGCCGCGGACCACAACCTGCCACTCCTGGTCTGGTATGGCCTCATCCCGGTGGCCGACCACGCCCCGGCGGCACTGGCTGAGGTTGCCGTGGCCTGCCAGTGGCCAACCACCCGCCGGCTGATTGCCCGCCGCCTGGCCGACCTTGTTGAAACCGCACCGGCCGCGATCAACCAGCTGCTCTCCGCCGCGGCCAAGGCTGCCGCCACCGGTGACCCGGCGTTCCTTACCGACACCCTCACCGGCCTTACCGAGGGCTTTGCCGGCTGGCGGCAGGCCCCGCAGCCTGCCGCCTGGCAGGAGGTGCTCGCCGCGATCAAGACGCTGCCGGCTGAGGCCCGTACGCCACAGCTGCAACAGACAGCCGACGAACTGTCGGTACTCTTCGGTGACGGCCGGGCCCTCGCGGCAATCCGCGCGACTGCCCTCGACCGCACCGCGCCAGCCGCCATGCGGCGGACGGCCCTCACCACGTTGATTGAGGCCCGCCCGCCTGACCTGGCGGAAATCTGCCAGACGCTGCTGGCTGACCGGCAGCTGCAGGCCACCGCCGCCCGTGGCCTGGCGCTGGCTGACGATCCCGCCACAGCCCGGCTGCTGGTTGATGCCAGCCGCCGAGCCCGCGGTGAAAGTCGCGAGGCGATCCTGGCAGCGATTGCGTCGCGGCCATCGTTTGCAGCTGCCCTGCTGACCGCCATTGAAACCGCCACGATCAAACCGGCCGACCTGCCGGCAGCCATCGTCCGTCAGATTCATGCCCTCGGTGATGCCGAGCTGTCGCGGCGGCTGACCGATGCCTGGGGGCAGCTGCGAGAGAGTCCTGCCGAAAAGCGGCAGCAGATTGCCGCCCTCACCGAGATGCTGGCCGGGGCCGATCAGCCATCAGCCGATCTGGCCGCCGGAAGGCTGCTGTTTCAAAAGACCTGTGGCAGCTGTCACCAGCTGTACGGCGAGGGGGGAAACCTCGGCCCCGACCTGACCGGCTCCGGCCGGCATGACCTGGGCTACCTGCTGGAAAACATTGTCGACCCCAGCGCCGTGGTGAACCGGAACTGGCGGCTGTCGATTGTGCTGCTGACCGACGGCCGGGTACTGAATGGTGTCGTCCTCGACCAGAATGACAAAACGCTGACCCTCCAGACCCTGCAGGAACGACTGACGATCCCGGTCGCCGAGGTTGACGAGATCAGCCCGACCGACCGTTCGCCGATGCCCAACGGTCTGCTCGATCAGCTTGCCGAGCAGCAGATTCGTGATCTCATCGGCTACCTGCGGCACCCCACCCAGGTTCCGCTGCCAGAGTAACGGGCTGGCCGCAGGGTGCCGCAGCCGACAACCCGTCAGTCGAGTTCGCGGAACATCACTTTCCGCCAGCGGACGGTGTAGGGGCCGGTGCCCTGCTTGATGCCATGTACCTGAAACCCGATGTGCCCCTCGGGATCGTGTGGCTGGTGGAAGTCGGCCGTCGGCACATCGTTCACCCAGCTGCGATAGTGATCGCCCTGCACCACGATCCGGTAGGCGTTCCATTCCCCCTTCTTGAAGGCTGCCTTGGCCGCGTCGGTACGAATCGCACCGGTCTCGGTCAGGCTACTCCACCAGTTTGACCGACGGGCCTCATCCCAGAAGTCACCGGCCGTACCATTGATGGCAATCTCGCACTGCGGGCCGTAGAGCCGGCCGGCTGGGAGTGGCTTGTTTCCCTTCGCCCCCTCCGGCGCCGGATCTCCCTCCTTGGAAAGATGACTGCGGACCTGCACGCCTGAGTTGAGGGCATCGTCGACGAGCACTTCAAAGGTCAGTTCAAAGTCACCCACTGGTTCGGCGGTCGCCAGAAAGGTGTTGGGGCTGCCCTCAGCAGTGGTGCCGGTCAGCACTCCATCCTTGATGTCATAGCTCGCGGTACCACTGACAATTGTGAAGCCGTCGAGGCTGCCATCGGCAAACCAGTGGGTCCAACTGGCCTCTGCCCCGACCGCCACATCCGTCCCGCCACTCCAGCCGGCTACGATGCTTGCCACCACGATTCCCGCAATCCACCCACCGACCGCTGACCGCTTGCTGCGTTGCATGTTTTCGCTCCTGTTTACTGGCACCGATTGATGCCAGCATGGTGGCTCGCAGCACTGGCGTTTGCAAGCCTGTGAAGGAGATATCGCAGCTGGCCGCCAGCCGGGCTGAATGACAGCGGTCGGTGATCAAGCCGATACGGGTGAGCGACGCTATTTGCCCGTGGGAATAGGCCGCCCTGGCAATCCTGTTCGGCACGACTTGTGCGGGTGAGGCCTCATCCGTCCTGCGTGTATCACCGGCTCGGGGGCGGCAAAAGTCTCGTC
>CBFIHA010000084.1:0-16082 GCA_965662195.1 uncultured Pirellulales bacterium | reverse complement strand
TACGCCGACGACATCGCCTGCAGCTTTGTGACCACCCATGTCGGTTATGCCGACGTGCCGGCCTTGCTGTCACCGGTTCGAATCGGCGAGGTGCTCGACCTGACCGATGCGGCCCTGCGCCGGATTCGGGGCCGGGCTCCACGCCTGCTGGTCTGCGGGCTCAACCCGCACGCCGGCGAGCACGGCCTATTCGGAAACGGTGAAGAAGAACGGCTGATCGCCCCGGCGGTAGCCGCTGCTGTGGCCCGGGGGATCGATGCCACCGGTCCGGTGCCCGGCGACACCGCCTTCACGCCGCAGGCCCGCCAGCGATACGACGCCGTTGTCTGCATGTACCACGATCAGGGACATATCCCTGTCAAGATGATTGCTTTCGACCGGGCGGTAAATATCACCCTCGGCCTGCCGGTGCCACGGACGAGCGTTGACCATGGCACCGCCTTCGACATCGCCTGGCAGGGTATTGCCGACCCCGGCAGCCTCTTTGCTGCCGTCCGGCTGGCAGCCAGGCTGGCCCGAATTGATGATGCGGCTTCGCGGCTACCGGCCAAAAACCCCTGCTTCGAAGCCCGCAGCGCAAGCTGAGGGAAACTGCGGTTTTGATCCCCGAAGCGTATTCCCTCGGCTCGCGCCTCGGGCTTCACGGACACGGACACGGGTTCCGCTCAGGACACCCGCAAAACTCATCCCGCCGCGCCCCCCTGCTCCGAAGCCCGAAGCGCGAGCTGAGGGAAACTGCGGTTTTGACCCAGAAGCGTATTCCCTCGGCTCGCGCCTCGGGCTTCACGGACACGGATACGGGTTCCGCTCAGGACACCCGCATGTTCTTCGTGCCTTCGTGGTGAATCAGCTTTGCCTGCTGTATCGTGATGGCCGGACGATGAACAGAGACAACTGAGAGGAATTCACGATGACCGGCACTGCTTCTTCAGTCGCAACTGAGGACCAGATTTTTTCGCTCACGGGCAAACGGGCCCTGGTAACGGGCACCAGCCGGGGCCTCGGTTTGCAGATGGCTAAGGCGCTGGCCCGGGCCGGGGCTGATCTCGTCGTCACCTCGCGGACGCTCGAATCACTCAATGAGCCGTGCGGTGAGTTGCAGGTCTCTGGTCGGCAAGTGCTACCACTGGCCCTCGATCTGCGAGATGAGGCCAGCATCCGCGCGGCAGCCGACGCGGCGGGCGACATTGACATTTTGGTCAACAACGGCGGCTGCAACATTCGCAAGCCGGCTCTCGACGTCAGCTGGGACGACTGGGATACCATCGTCGATACCAACCTGAAGGGCAGCTTCTTCATGACCCAGGCCGTCATGCCAGGCATGCTGGCCCGCGGCTGGGGCCGGGTGATCATGATCGGCAGTTGCACCAGCCTGTTTGGCTTTCCCGGCCTGGGGCCCTACACCGCCAGCCGTGGCGGCATTCGCCAACTGACGATGAGCCTGGCTTCTGAGTTCGGGCCCCAGGGCGTCACGGTCAACTGCCTCGCCCCAGGCTGGTTTCGGACAGCACAAAACGATGTGCTCTATCGTGACGCCGACTGGCTTGAGTCGATCGTCTCGCGGACCCCGTTGCGGCGGCCCGGCCGGGCCGACGACCTCGACGGGGCGGTGGTCTTCCTCGCCTCTGAGGCCAGCCGATTTGTCACCGGCCAGACGCTGATGGTCGATGGCGGCTTCACGACCGGTGAAACCCGGGCCCTGCCGGCAAGCCAGAGTTGACAGCCAGCAACTGCGGACCGCCGCTGGTGATGTTTACTCTTTCTCGAGCTGTCGTCGTGCCGTGTCGATCTGTTTTCGCTTGGTGGCATCGACCGTCGGCCACTTCAGGCCGAGGTTCCGGATCGTGCCGGCCAGCACGGCGGCCACCGCGGCCCGGCTGACCCACTTGCGATCGGCTGGGATCACGTACCAGGGGGCGTGGTCGGTCGAGGTCGCCGAGAGCATCGCCTCGTAGGCTTCCATATAGGCGTCCCAGTGTTGCCGTTCAGCCACGTCCGAGGCTGAGAACTTCCAGTGCTTGTCGGGCTCGTTGATCCGGTCGAGGAACCGCTGCCGCTGCTCTTCCCGCGACAGGTGCAGGAAGAACTTGACGATGGCGGTGCCGTTGCGAGCCAGATGCTGCTCGAAGGCGTTGATGTCCTCGAACCGCTGTTGCCAGGTCTGCTCCGTGGGGGTGACGCCCGGAATGCGTTGGGCCTCGAGCAGATGCGGATGGACCCGGACGATCAGCACCTCTTCGTAGTAAGAGCGATTGAAGATGCCGATGCGGCCCCGCTCGGGCAGTCGCTTCATGCACCGCCAGAGGTAGGTGTGGTCGAGGTCTTCGGCAGACGGGTGCTTGAAGCTGGTCACCTCGACCCCTTGGGGATTGACACCACTCATCACATGCTTGATGGCTCCGTCCTTACCGGCGGCGTCCATGGCTTGGAAGATGACCAGCATGCTCCAGCTGTCAGCGGCATAGAGCAGTTCCTGCGTCTCGGCCAGGTCAGCCTTACTCTGCTTGAGAATTTCTTTGGCCCGTCGCTTACGCTTTTTTTCCGGGATCTCTTCATCGCCGGCCCAGCGGGGATCGTGGTCGGCCAGGTGAAGCGGTTTGCCTGCTGGCACGCGAAGGAGCCGGTCGGCCAGGTCGTAGTCAAGGGGCATGCTGCCGCTCCTGTGGTCAGAGATACATTTCTTCAGCGTTCTCCCGATGGTAGCCGACGGAGGTGGCGAAATGCTGGGGCCAGAGCCTTGCCGGTGTCGTTTTACCGGTACATTCGGCTACATTCGGCAGCACGAGCTATCAGTCTGTCTGCCCTGCACGAGTTTCCGCCATGCCCGAACTGCCGAAGCACTATGACCACGCCGCCGCCCAGACCCGCTGCCGGGAACGCTGGGATGCGGGCCGCTTCTGGCATGCGGAACCCGGTGGCGACCGGCCGGTCTTTTCGCTCGTCATCCCGCCGCCCAATGTGACCGGGGCCCTTCATCTGGGGCACGCCCTCAACAACACGCTGCAGGACATCCTGGTTCGCACCCGGCGAATGCAGGGCTTGAACACGCTCTGGATGCCCGGCACCGACCATGCCGGTATCGCCACCCAGGCGGTGGTCGAACGGCGGCTGCTGGAGGAAGAAAAACGCTCGCGGCACGACCTCGGCCGGGAAAAGCTGGTGCAGCGGATCTGGGCCTGGAAGGAGCAGTACGAGGCCCGCATCCTTGGCCAGCTGCGGGACCTCGGCGCCAGCTGCGACTGGGACCGGACCCGCTTCACCCTCGACGAGCAGTGTGGCCGCGCGGTTCGAGAAACCTTCTTTCGGCTCTTCAGCCAGGGGCTCGTCCGTCGCGGGAAACGGCTGGTCAACTGGGACACCTTCCTGCAGACCGCCGTCAGCGACGACGAGGTCTTTCATGAAGAGGTTAAGGGGCACTTCTGGCACATCAGCTATCAGGTGATTGACCCGCAGCCGGGTGAGCCGGAGCAGGTGACGGTTGCCACCACCCGGCCCGAGACGCTGCTGGGCGACACGGCCGTGGCAGTGCATCCTGATCCCGCTGCCGCCCTTGACGTGGTTGAGGCAGCGCTGCGGGCCAAGCTGGCGGCGGCCGGCCCCAAGGAGCGGCCCCAGCTTGAACAAGAGCTCACCGCTATCGCCGATCGCCGCGAAAACATGCTGCCACTCCTCCAGACCCTGGCGGCGATGGCCCGGGCGGGCCGGCAGGTCCGGCTGCCGTTGCTCGGGCGGGGGATTCCGCTGGTGGCCGATGAGTGGGCCAAGCCCGAGCTGGGCTCGGGCTGCGTGAAGATCACCCCGGCGCATGACCCCAACGACTATGAGGTCGGCCTGCGGCAGAGCCTGCCGATGCTCAACATTCTCAACCCCGACGGCACCCTCAATGCGGAGGCGGGGCCGTACGAGGGGCTCTCCATCGCCAAGGCCCGGAAGCAGGTGGTGAGTGACCTCGACGCGGCCGGTCAGCTGTTGGAGGTTGAGGACCGGCTGATTGAACTGGCCCATTCCGACCGCTCGAAGACGCCGATCGAGCCCTACCTCGCCGACCAGTGGTTCATCCGCATGGCCGACTTGGCCGAGCCGGCCCTGGCTGCCGTGCGGGAGGGCCGGATCAGCTTCCATCCGCAGCGGTATGCCAAGAGCTACCTCGACTGGCTTGGCGAGAAGCGGGACTGGCCGGTCAGCCGCCAGCTCTGGTGGGGCCATCAGATTCCGATCTGGCACGTCAGCGGTGTCACCGAAGCCGACCTGCAGCAGGCTTTCAGCGGCCGCGAGGACGTGGCCTGGACTGCTGAGGCCGAGGCCGACGCGAGCCAGCCTGCGGGCTGGTTTATCTGTTCGGCCACCGAGTCGCTCGGCGTCGAGACGGTGGCCGGAGAGCCACTGGTGCGAGATCCGGATGTGCTTGACACCTGGTTCTCCTCGGCCCTCTGGCCCCACTCGACTCTCGGCTGGCCCGAGCAGACGCCCGAGCTGGCTGCCTACTATCCAACCAGCACGCTGATCACCAGCCGCGACATCATCACGCTCTGGGTGGCCCGGATGGTGATCATGGGAATTTTCAATACTGGCGAGATTCCTTTTCACCAGGTGGCCATCCATCCCAAGATTCTCGACCGCTACGGCGAAACGATGAGCAAGAGCAAGGGGAACGGCGTCGATCCGCTCGATGTGATCGACCTGCTTGGGGCCGATGCCCTGCGGTTCGGCATGGCCAGCATGGCGACCGAGACCCAGGACGTGCGGATGCCGGTGGAGTTTCAGTGCCCCACCTGTGCCACCCGGATCGACCAGACGACGGCCAACCGCACCAAGCCCCGAATCGAGTGCCCGAAGTGCCGCGAGGCCTTTCGCACCCAGTGGGCGACGACGCCGGAAGACCTTGCCCTGCCTCGCGGGCCGGCGGTGAGCGAACGCTTTGAGGCCGGCCGCAACTTCTCGAACAAGCTTTGGAACGCCACCCGGTTTGTGCTGATGCAGCTGGAGGGCTATCAGGGTGGTGATTTGGCAAGCAGCGCCGCCGATCCATCTGAACCACCGCTGGACGCGGCGGCAGCGAACCTCGCAAAACCTCGGCTTTTGCAGGGTTCGCCCTCGTGGGAAGAGGCCATCGAGGACTCTCCCCACAGCCCGTTAGAAGATCGTTGGCTGCTCAGCCGCCTGGCGACCGTTTCTGCCGAGGTGACTGCCGCGATTGACGGCTATCACTTTGCCGAAGCGGCCCGGCTGCTCTATGCCTTTGCCTGGGATGATTACTGCAGCGCCTACCTCGAGCTCTGCAAGGCCCGGCTGGCCGATCCGCAGCATCGCCATGCCGCCCGGGCGATGCTGCTGCTGGGCCTCGACACGATCCTGCGGCTGCTGCATCCAATCATGCCGTTTGTGACCGAGGAGATCTGGCAGCATCTGCGGGAGGCGGCTGGTGAACGGCGGCTGCCTTGGGACAACGGGCCGCCGCCGGAGTCGATCATGGTCGCCCGGTGGCCGGCCCCGCCGGCCGGCTGGCGGGATGCCGAAACCGAGGCTCGGTTTGGCACCTTCCTCGGTGTGATCGGAGGCATCCGGGAGATCAGGGCCCGGCAGAACGTGCCACCCCGGAAGGCAGTTGAGGTGGCCATCCGCTGCCCTGCCGAGACGGCTGCGCTGCTGGAGCCGATGCGTGCGGCGATCGCCTCGATGGCAGTCTGCGGGATCACTGCCATGGGCCCGCAGGCGGCGGCTGCCGCCGGTGCGGCCGAAACCGCGGCGGCTGGCTGCGATCTCTTCATCGACTTGGCCGAGCTGATCGACATCGATGCCGAAATCGACCGGATCAGCCGCGAATTGGTGAAGCTCGAGGGATTGATCAAGGGCAAACGGGGGAAGCTGGCCAATGAGCAATTCACCAGCCGGGCTCCGGCCGCGGTGGTCGAGAAGGAACAGGCCCAATTGGCCGATTTCGAAGCAGCGGCCGAAAAACAGACTGCCGCCCTGGCAGCGCTGAGGCACCGGCAGGGCTGAGGCCATCTTCGTGGGCCGCCATGCTTTCGGTTGTCCGTTCGGGTAGGCTGGGGGAAACCCCGGGGATCGCAGGCGGTCGGACGCGTCACGGGCAAGACCCCGTTCGGAGCAATCTCCATGAGCGTGCAGATGGAACTTTCGCGGATCATCATCAGCGAGATCAATGATCAGCAGGTGGTCTATCTGAAGGAGGTGGAGGGCGACCGCACCTTCCCGATTCTGATCGGCCTGTTCGAGGCCACCAGCATCGACCGTCGCGTCAAGCACCATCCCTCGCCCCGCCCCCTCACCCACGACCTGCTGGTGGCGGCGGTGGAGTTGCTGGGTGGTGAGTTCCACGATGTCGTGATCTCGGAGCTGAAGGAGCACACCTACTTCGCCACCCTCCGGGTGCAGAAGGATGGCGAGCTCGTCGAAATCGACGCCCGGCCCTCCGACGCAATTGCCGTCGCGGTCACCTGCGAGCCGAACCTGCCGATCTATGTCGCCGAAGAGGTGCTCGAAAGCGTGCTGGGCTGACGGCTATTTGAGAAGGTCAACATACCCCCGGGCAAGGGTCGCCCGGGCATTGGTGACCGCAATTGCCTGGCGGCGAACCTCAATGAGTGGGTCACCATCTTCGACCATGTGTTCAAGGTCTTCGATCGCCTCCTCAAGCTGCCGCGAAAGCGCGAGCAGCTGCTCACTGATCTCCCACTGCCGCAGGTAGGTGCCGACCACGAGTCGCTTGTTCCAGCCCTCGCAGATCGGAATCCAGTGCAGGCAGTGCTCGGCATTACCACTGAGTGCGGCAGTGGTCGATTCGATTGACGCCACTTTGAGTTCCTCCAGAGCCTCGCGGGGCTCCGGGTAGTAGGCGAAGCAGCCAGCGACACTGACCACGACGATGCCGGCCAAGCCAAAGCCCCCGAGCACCGGGGCGGGCAGGACGATGTCGTAGCGTCCGCCGGGGACCATCGCATCTGAACGCCGCGCCAGCCAAGCCTCGACCCGCCCCGTCGGGTCACACAGCCGCAGCAGGCCGCCGCCAATGGCCAGCAGGGCGACAGCCGCCAGCCCAAACCACTCATGCGGCTGGGTCTCGAGCCGGATCCGTTTGCCGATTTCGGCCGGAAATCCGGCGGCTGGACTGAAGCCGGGCGGAAATGGTGCGCAGTAGCGGTCGAACGCATGGGTATGGTTGGCCGGTTCGATTGCCCGCGGGTAAAGCGGCCGTTCGATGCCGTAGGAGATGCCGACCACCACCAGCAGCATCAGGCCGAACCAGACGCCTAGTTTCCGCCAGCCGTAGTGCCACCACATCCAGGCGAGCAGCCCCATGTTCATGCCGGCGCCGAAGCAGAGCAGGATGAAGGCGGCACCGACTGAGTTGCCGTGCTGGAACATCGAGCCGAGCTGGCCCATCGCCACCATCGGAGTGGCGTAGGCCGGCAGGGCCACACCGGTCATCGCCAACGGGGCCCAGGGGTTGTCATGGCCCATGGCTCCCTGCAGAAATCCGTAGGGCATGACCATTGCCATGCCGCCGACGCCCAGCAGCCCGATCGCCATGAAGGCGGCCATGGGACCCACGGCGGTGCGGGCCATGCCGACGGCCACGGCCAGAATCCGGCGAATCCCCTCCGGGGCCTGTGGCTGTTCCGGCAGATTCAGTTCGGTGTTGGGAAACAGGCGGTCGAAGATTGCACCAGAGAGCATGACCACCACGAGGGAACAGCTGGCGAAGGCGAAGATCGTGAAGGGTTTGGACAGGGTCAGGCCGTAGAGCAGCGAAAGCGGGTCGAACAGCGGGCTGGAGAGCGCGAAGGCGAAGATGGTGCCGATGGCAATGCCACTGGCCCGCAGCTGGTGACAGATCGGGATGACGCCGAGGGAGCAGCCAGGCAGGGCCATGCCGATGCACCACGACTGGAACAGCGACACGACGGAGTTTGAGCCAAACAGCCGCTTGGTGTCGGCGGCCCCCAGCATTCGCTGGAGCAGAGCAGTGATGCAGATGCCGGAAAGGATGAAGGGGGCGGCCTGCACCAGGGCCTGCAGCATGCGAAAGCAGCCGCCCCAGATCAGTTCGGTCATCGTAAAAATCTCCTGTTTAACAGCTTGGGGAAAAGGAAAAAAAGACGGATCATGGGATGCGGGACAAGAGGCCGCCACGGAGAGCGGCGGTCATCCCGCCGCTGTGGTTGGCACGGGCACGGCGTCAAGCAGCTGGTGGATCACCCCTGGCGTGTCAGCCGTCTCGACGCTCAGCCGGACGGCCAACACCGGGCCGGCCACCTGCTGGACGTCGTCGGGGGTGGTGAAGTCACGGCCAGCCAGCCGCGCCGTCGCCTGGGCGGCCCGCTGCCAGAGCAGCAGGCCGCGGGGGCTGACACCGGCAGCAATGTCGGGATGGTGACGGCTGGCGTCGGCGAGGGCGACGAGATACTGCTGCACGTTGGCGGCTACCGGCGTGCTAGCCACCAGCCTCTGCAGTTCGGCAAGCTGCCCCTGCGTGAGCACAGCGGCCTCGTCTGGCTTGTCTGCCAACGTCTCCCTCGCATCGGTCACGGCTGCCGCCAGCATCGCCGCTTCGGCAGCCTGGCTGGGGTAGCCGACTGTGAGTTTCATCATGAAGCGATCGAGCTGCGCTTCGGGCAGTGGGTAGGTGCCGTGCTGCTCGTGCGGGTTCTGGGTGGCAATCACGAGGAACTCGTCCGCCAGTTGATGCCGCAGGCCATCGACCGTCACCTGCCGTTCGGCCATTGCCTCAAGCAGTGCGCTCTGGGTGCGGGGCGTGGCCCGGTTGATCTCATCGGCCAGCAGCACCTCGGAAAAGACCGGGCCCGGCCGGAATTCAAACTCGCGGGTCTTGGCGTTGAAGATACTGAAGCCGGTGATGTCGCTCGGCAGCAGATCGGGCGTGCACTGCACCCGGGCGAAACGGCCGCCGACTGCAGTGGCCAGGGCCTTGGCGAGGGTGGTCTTGCCGAGTCCGGGCCGATCCTCGACGAGCAGGTGGCCGCGGGCGAGCAGGCAGACCAGCACCTGCTCGATGACTTCTGGTTTGCCTTTGACCGCCGCCGCCAGTTGTTGCCTGATCTGGTCGATGACGGCTCGGAATGGGGTGGGCTTGAGTGGCGAAGGTGACCGGTCAGTCGATTGCAGCGAGGCGAGCATCAGGGGGTTCTCCAGTGTCGGCGGTGGGTGTGGCGATCGGCCTTGGCCAGCTGGCGGTGACGGATGACCGCCAGATTTCGCCATGACCAGAGGCCGAGCGCCGAGCGGCAGGTGATGGCATCGGCGAGCGGGTCGTCGGGCGGTCCGTAGAGGCAGCGATCGAGTCCGGCGAGGAACTGCTCGACCGCCTCCGGCAGGGCAGGCCCTTGGTTCTCAAGCGGGCCGTTGGCCGTGATCTCAGCCGCCAGCCCTGCGAACCAGCGGCGGGGCGGGACGGCCGGGGGCCGCGGCAGGCCGACCCGCCGGCACCGCCGGTCGAGTGTCCTGAAGGTCTGCCGGGTCAGGCCGGTCCCCTGCCCCGTGGGCCGGACTCGCAGCATTGCCACATCGATGGCATCGGTCAGGCGGCGGCGGAACCTGACAAGGAGGACCAGCGCTGTCAGCAGGCTGAGAGCAATTAGAGGCCGGCTGATGACCGCCTGCCAGGCGGCATTCATGGCGGCGATGAGCTGTTCTGTCAACGTCAGCGGCGGGGCGAGCAGCTGATAGCCGGGACTCGGCTCAAGACTGACCCAGTTTCCGTCTTCGAGAGAGATCTCAGCCCAGCAGTGAACGTCTGCGGGGAGAACAGCGGCATGGCCACTGCGGTCATCGTAGCGAGCAGGACTGGCATAAAAGCCGGTGACGAAGCGGGCCGGGTAGTCGAGCGAACGCAGCAGCCAGACCGCCGCCGACGCAAACAGGTAGTCGGGCCCCTGCCTGGTCTCAAACAGGAACTCGGCGACACTGTGGCCCGTGCCGCCGCTGGCCCGGCCGGAGGGAGCCAGCTGATATTCCTGCCGCAGTCGCCTGACGATCTCGGCAACCTGCGGCCAGCCCCGTGGCAGCCCCGCTACCCACCGCTCGGCCAGGGCCCGCACCCGCAGCGAGTTGGGGCCATCATCAATCTGCCGGTAGCGGAGCGGACCGCCGGAAAACTCGGTGTGTCGATCGAACATTCGTTGATCAACCACCCTTGATTGCACGTGCAGCGTCGTCAGCTCGGGCAGCCGGTCGCGGGCGACCGCGACGATGCCAGGCTGTTCCCAGTGAAAGAAGTCGGCTCGGTTGAGCTTGTCGAGCGAGACGCCGGTGAGCTGGTTCGGGGTTGGCACCCGGTTGGTGTCGAGATGGATGACCTTGAGCGAGTGGAGTTCCGGACTGCCGTGAAGGTCATGCCGCTGGGCGGTCACCCCCAGCCGCAGCCAGGACCGCTCGGCGATGGTCTGGAGGGTCAGCGGTGGTGGGCTGGCGGGCGGTGGTTCGGCGATCCAGCGGTCACCGTCGTAGCAATCGAATGACTCCAGCTTCAGATGCAGGGGCAGGCGGCCGCGGACGTACATGACCGCATTGCTTTCAAGGCTGCCGATCGGCTGGCGGGTGCGGGAGCCGGGGCGGCGGACAGTGGAGAACTCCCTTGCAGCCTTGGCCGAGCGGGCCATCCGGTGATCTTCGGCCAGGGCTCTGATCTGGGGCTCGAGGCTGATTGTTCGCTGCCGCTTTTTCTTGTCGAAGGTCGGCTCGTTGTAAGTGTCGTCGAAAACGTCATAGAGCGTCGGCTCGTGGGAGGTGGCAAACGGCGCGTTTTCGATCGGGGCGAAGCTGCGGATGTTGTCGAGGCCGGCCACCAGCAGATCGCCGTCACCGATGCCGTCGCGGGCCATTGCTGAGGCATCCCGGCCACCGCCGGAGGTGGGCAGCCAGCCCTCGGTGGCCACCAGCCGGCCACCTGAGGCGGGAATGAGCAGCGGCAAGGCCACCAGCAGGGCGAGCGCCGGTGTCCACCAAGGGCGGTGCCGCCGGACGGCAGTTGCGGCCAGTGACGCTTCAATGCCTTCCCAGTGCCGGTTGATCAGCCAGCCCATCGCCAGCAGTGTGAACATGACCAACAGCCCGTGGCACCACGGGAGCGTGTCGATCGAGCCGGCAAAGCAGGCCGAGGCAAAGACCATCAGAAAGGTGGCCAGCACCACTGCCGGGGCCTGGGCTGAACGGTGATGCGAGAGGGCTGCCAGACCGATCATGGCGTTTCGCAGCAGGGTCAGCAGCAGTGAATCGAGGAGATAGGGCGAGCCGAGAAACAGCCGCAGGGGTGTTTCAATCACGAAGCCGACCGCCGTGATCGCGGCTGCCCAGAGCCGGCGGGCGGCGGTGGTGACGCCAAGCTGGGGGGCCAGCCGGCGAACCCCTTCCGCCAGCAGCAGTTGCAGCCCGGCCAGAACGGCCGCCGTGGCCCAAAACGGACCAGGCTGTGGCGGTACGACGAGGCCAAAGCCGGCAGCGTCGATGGCGGCGGCTGCGACCACGGCCAGCAGCAGACAGAGCCAGCCGGAGAGGCCTCGAGCAGCAGGCCGGTTGTTCTGCTGTCCGTCCAACAAGACTCTGGCGGCCTTTTTCGGTGGGCCGTTCGGATTAGCCGACATGGCAGAGCCGCTCCCAGGCGTGTTGAAAAGCGACGAGTGGATCACTGGCATCCTGCACCCAGAGCGTGCGGCCCCGGCCGGCCAGCCGCCGCTGCTGCTCGGCCGGTGTCAGCACGACCCAGAGCTGGTCGCCATGGACGTGGCGGTGTTCGGTCCGCAGCTGCAGACCCCGCTGGGTGGTGATCGTCACCTGAAAGATGCCGCAGTGCCGATGATGGATGCGGTGGCAGTGGTGTTCGTCATGCTCGTGCTGGCAATCTGCCGGATGGCCGGCTGGGCAGGGTTCAAAGCTGGCGAGCTGATCAAGAAACCGGGTGAGACCGGTTGTGCCCTGATTGAGGACGAGCGTCTCATGGCCGAAGCAACATTCAACCGCCGCCTGTTCGCGGTGGTAGGCAACGGCGATGCTGGCGGCGATCCGAATCGACCAGTCGAGGCTGCTGTCACCAGCGACCGGCTCGTGCAGGGCCGGGTCTGAATCGAAGACAATGCGAAC
This sequence comes from uncultured Pirellulales bacterium, assembly GCA_965662195.1. Classification (GTDB taxonomy): domain Bacteria; phylum Planctomycetota; class Planctomycetia; order Pirellulales; family UBA1268; genus UBA1268. The sequence goes on along the minus strand of CBFIHA010000084.1, from coordinate 3,965 downwards.
CGCCGAGCTGGCGGGGGCCTGTCGCTCGCAGACAACGATGGCACCGGTTCGCGCGGTCTGCGGCCAGTGAATCCGTCGGAGTGAGTCACCGTTCTGGAATGGCCGTGTGCCCAAGACATCGCCCGCGTCACCGCAGCGGGCATCGGTGAACCGCTCGTCGGAGGGCCGGGTTTCCGCGACATCAAGCAGGCTGGTCAGGGGCACGGTCCGCGGCCAGACGGTGAGCTCACAGTGGAGCAACGGTGCCGCCACACCCATGGCGAGGGGCCGTCGAGGGGGCTTTCCACGGACAGGCAACGTGTTGCCCACGTCGACCGGTCGCGAAGCGTTCCGGATGCCAAATGGAAAAGCCGTCGCTAGGAGCGGTGCCCCCTGCGGGTACCGGCCGCGGCGGGCGGGGGTGAACGTCCAGTCGCAGGTCACCGTACTGGCGGCCGGCAGACTGCCACAGGCCGCAGTTGCCGACCCTGGCAGGCCGCCTTGGCAGGTGAGGCCCCAGGCGGGCCAAGGCCAGCGGTTTGTCAGGGTCACGCTGACCCGCACCAGCTCACCCTCACAGGCTCGCCGCCGGGCGAAGCCGAGTCGGCCCCGGATTCCGCGAACCGTCAGCGTCGGCCAGAGCGTGCCGATCACGATCACCGCCAGAATGGTGCCGGCGGCCCAGCGGCCTCCTGGGCCGACGGCCACGGCGAGGAGCGTGGCGGAGATAAAGGCAGCCGTCAGGAGCCCCAGCGGCGTTTTGAGGGCTGCTACGAGTGAGTCAGCCCAGGGGCCGACACGGGAGCCGCCCTCAGGCGTCAGGATTTGTGGCTTCGCTGCGGTGTTGGCACTGGTCGTCATCGTTCTCCCCGGGGTGCATCGATGAGATGAAAGTTTTCCCCAATCACTCCCGCTGGCTAAAGACCTTAACGCAATATCCTTGCATCTGCAATCCTATTGCGTTTAAAACAGTGGCGGCCGACTGCGGGTTGGCTGGGGCAGACCCTCGTGCTCCGCCCGCGACGTACTGGATGCGACCCTCAGTGGAGTTTTTGCAAATGCGTGACGACATTCTCAACAGCCGGGCCGACACGGCTCCTCCAGCAGTTGGTCCTCTCCAGCAGCTGCCGGTGACGGTCCTTTCCGGCTTTCTCGGAGCCGGCAAAACGACGCTGCTGAATCACATCCTTGCCAATCGGGACGGTCTCCGTGTGGCGGTGATCGTCAACGACATGAGCGAAGTGAACATCGACGCTCAACTGGTGGGCGGGCCGCGGGCGGCCGGCAACGGGGCGGCACAACTCAGCCGCACCGATGAAAAGCTGGTCGAATTCTCCAATGGCTGCATCTGCTGCACCTTGCGTGAAGACCTCCTCAACGAAGTTGCAGCACTCGCCCGGCAGGGCAGGTTCGACTATCTGCTGATTGAGAGCACTGGGATATCCGAACCCCTGCCGGTTGCAGAAACCTTCACCTTCACCGATGAGGCGGGCCACTGTCTGTCGGACCTGGCGCGGCTCGACACGCTGGTGACGGTGGTCGACGCCAGGAATTTTCTCGACGATTACTGCTCGGCCGAAGAACTGCGGGACAGGGGGATCGGCCTCGATGACGACGACTCACGGGATCTCGTCCAGCTGCTGGTTGATCAGGTTGAGTTCGCCAACGTGCTGGTGATCAGCAAGGCCGACCTCGTGGCGACCGAAGATCTTGATTATCTCGAGGCCCTGCTACGGTCGCTCAATCCGGCGGCTCGCATCCTCCGCGCGGACAACGGCCAGCTTCCGCTGAATGCTGTCCTCGGGACCGGGCTGTTTGATCTGGAACAGGCCGCCGATCATCCCGGCTGGCTGGCCGAAGAGCCGGGTACCCATGTTCCAGAGACTGAGGAATACGGAATCTCGAGCTGGGTGTTTCGGGCCCGTCGGCCACTGCATCCGCAACGGTTCTGGGACCTGATCACCGGGCCGGTTTTTCGCGGCGTGATTCGGTCAAAGGGATTTCTCTGGCTGGCGACCCGACATGACTGGGCTGGGATCTGGTCAACAGCCGGTGTCGTCTCCAGTCTCCAGCCGGGCGGCAGCTGGCTGGCAACCGCCGCGACAGCGGACTGGCCCGATGAACTCGATCGCGCGGAGGTTGCAAAAATCTGGGAACTTCCCTGGGGTGACCGGCGGCAGGAACTGGTGGTGATTGGGGCCACCATGGCTGAGGCTTTGCCGGCCGCACTGGCAGCCTGCTGCCTCACGGATCAAGAAATGGCCCTCGGGCCGGCCGGCTGGCAGGACTTTGCCGATCCTTTCCCCGCCTGGGTCATTCACGAGCCCGACCCCGAGGCGGACGACCCCCCCACCGTCACCAATTGACCACCGGGCGGCTTGGGCCTTCGCGGAGCATGTCTTCTCACCGAGATTTGCGGCTGACCGGATGCTGCGGTGAGAATACCGGCCGGTACCCGGCAAGGTTTCCGCAAAGGATGTCAGGATGAAAAATAGTCGTTGCTTTCCCGGCCGCGGCCGGCTGCAGGGAAGTGGTTTTGTCTGGTTGTTGCTGGCGGTGGCGGCGAGCGGCCGGGCCGATGACTGGCCGCAGTGGATGGGGCCCGGCCGGGATAACGTCTGGCGGGAAGAGGGCATCTGCGACCGGTTTTCGGCGGGCGGGCCGAAGGTGCTTTGGCGGACACCGATCGCCGGGGGCTATGCCGGACCGGCTGTGGCCAACGGCCGTGTCTTTGTCGCCGACTATGTCACCGATGCCAACGTCAAGGTGGCCAACTTCGAGCGAAAGAGTTCGACCGGTACCGAGCGGGTGCTCTGCCTCGACGAGGCAACCGGGAAGAGTCTCTGGAGCCATGAATACCCAGTCACCTACACGGTCGCTTATCCAGCTGGGCCGCGGTGTACCCCAACCGTTGATGGCGACCGGCTCTATACCCTTGGCACCGAGGGCGACCTGATCTGCTTTGACGTGGCCGATGGCCGTGTCGTCTGGCAGCGGAATCTGCGAAAGGACTACCAGTGCAAGGCGGCCCTCTGGGGCTACGCCAGCCATCCGCTGGTCGACGGAGAGCGGCTGATCTGTGTGGCCGGCACCGAGGTGGCCCATGCCGTTGCCTTTGACAAGCTGACCGGCGAGGAGATCTGGCGGGCTGGCACCGCTCCCGAGCAGGGCTATTCACCGCCGACGATGATTGAGGCGGCCGGTGTCCGCCAACTGGTCTTCATGAAGCCGGACGGCATCTACGCGGTGGTGCCCGAGACCGGCAAACTGCTCTGGGAGTCGGGCTACAACGCCGACAACGGCTCGATCATCATGTCGCCGGTTCAGCTCGGTGAGCATCTTTTCGTCGGCGGCTACCAGAACAAGAATCTGCTGCTGAAACTCAGTCCCGACCAGCCCGGCGTGAATGTCGTCTGGCGAAACGAGGTGAAGAAAGGCTTGTCGGCGGTCAACGTGCAGCCTTTTGCAGCTGATGGTCACCTCTACGGCTTCCACGAAAAGGGTGAGCTGCGGGTGGTGGCGATTCCGTCGGGTGAAGTCGTCTGGCGGGGCAGTGGCCCGCTTGGCGGCCGGGCTCCCGGGTCTGGCACTGCTTTCATGGTGAGGCAGGCCGACCGGGTCTGGATGTTCGTCGAGACCGGCGATCTGGTGATCGCCACGCTCTCGCCGGCCGGCTATGAAGAACTTGACCGGGTTCACCTGCTTGAGCCAACCAACGTCGCCTTCGGCCGCAACGTTGTCTGGTGTCCGCCCGCCTTTGCCAACCGGTCGATCGTGGTCCGGAATGACAGCGAAATCATCAGGGTCTCGCTCGCAGCGGAGTGAGCCGGCAGGCGACCAATTGTCTGACTGAGTGTCTCCGAGGTTGCGTCAGGTGTCTTGAGAGGCCGCGAATTGGTTGCGTGAGGCCAAGCCATCCGAGCCGGCTGCTTTTCTGATCCGAGCGATGACCGCGGCGGCCTCACCTGCTTCGTCCATCTCCACAA
>CBFIHA010000083.1:0-16267 GCA_965662195.1 uncultured Pirellulales bacterium | reverse complement strand
ATTCTCGACATTGCATATGCCCAGGACTGGATTGCGACTGATGTGTATCGTGAGTCGCTGAGTGCGTTGGGTGAGTCTGCAGACCCTTCCAACATCCCACAATGGAGCGCACAGACCGGAGAATTGTGGTTCGATGGCGAGATCATTCGCCACATTCGTAACCAGAAAAAGGCAACGAATATCGTTCGGATTCTTGCGGCCTTCCAGGAAAGTGGTTGGCCGCGATCGATCGATGACCCTGTCACTGCAGGCGGCGACAGCGCGCAGCGGAGGCGTGCTTTCGAGTCACTGAACGATGGGCTAACACGAATTCGTTTCGCCTGCGCGGGCGATGGCGAATCATTCACGTGGGAACCGCTTCCGCCCCAGAAGCGAAAGGCCGCAAAGAAGAAGGCCGCTCGCAAGAAGCGACCTTAAAACCAGGCGAGCCTTCTTCCACGGCGCCGGCCCGACTCCGGCGCTGCCCAGACGCCACTGTGACGGCGGACCTGCGTCTCGCACGGGAAAATACCCTGCGTGAGACAGGTTTCGCGAGGATCGCGAAGGCGTCTCATCGAGCGGGCTGCGGGCCCGCAAGGTGCCGCATGGATTTGCAAGCCTTCTATCGAGACGCCGATGGCGATCAGGACATTCGTCCGCTCGCTGTGCGCCCGCAGAAGGCTGCCGAGATGCTCGGCCTCAGCCTTTCGTCGCTCGAGCGCCTGAACAAAGCCGGCAAGATCCCGCGGATCAAGGACGGCAACAAGGTTTTCTATCGCGTCGCCACGCTCAACGCATGGCTCGCCTCACGCGAGACATTCGAACAGGGCGGGGCGGCATAGCTGGCCTCGCAAGGTGTTGGTGGTTTCTTTCCTCTCTCTCACGGAGAAATTGTCATGGCAGCGTTGGGTTCTGAAAAAGGAAAAAACGGAACTTCCTATCGGGTGCTTTTGCGCACCCCATCGGGAAAGCGGCATACGATTCGACTCGGCCGCGTATCGAAGAAGATTGCCGACACGGCTCGGCGAATGATCGAGTCACTCGAGGCAGCAAAGGCCGCTGGCCACTCGCTGGACCGCGAGACGGCCGAGTGGGTGGGCCGCGTCAGCGATGAGATTCACGATCGGCTCTTCAGGGCCGGGCTTGTGCCACGCCGGGAGCAGGCAGGGCAGGGCATCATCACCCTCGGCCAACATCTCGAGCAGTATTTCGGGACGCTCGGCAAGCAGAAGCCGAATACGGCCCGTAACTATGCCAGGGCACGGCGGCTGCTCGAGGAACACTTTGGCAAGGATCGGACGCTCGACACGATCACCGAAGGCGATGCCGATGGCTACAGGCGGTGGCTCCTCGATCGGTTTGCACCGGCGTCGGCGTCGGTCGATCTGCGGCGGGCCCGTCAGTTCCTCAAGGCTGCGGTCCGGCGCCGGCTGATCCCCGCCAACCCCTTTGCGGACGTGCCCTGCGGGCCCCAGGCCAACGACGAGCGGATCGTCTTCGTGCCCGCGGAGACGATCGAGAAGGTTATCGCCATCTGCCCCGACGAGGACTGGCGAATGATCTTTGCCCTGCCACGGTTCGGCGGCACCCGCTTCCCGAGCGAGGTCGAGGATCTCAAATGGTCGGACATTGACTGGGAGAACAGCCGGTTCACTGTCCACGAGAAGAAGCTTGAGCACCATCCCGGCCGTGGCCGGCGGGTGGTGCCGATCTTCGAGGCGCTGCGGCCGCATCTGGAGCGGGCCTACCGCGAGCGTGCCCCCGGGGCGGTCTACGTGGTGCCGCGGGCCCGCCATGGCAGCAATCTTGGAACCCACGCCAAGCGGCTTGTCACGAAGGCCGGCTTCGAGCCGTGGCCGAAGTTCTTCACGAACCTGCGCGGCAGCTGCTCCGACGATTTGGAGCGGGCCGGGTTTCCCGAGAAGGCTATCAATGCCTGGATCGGTAACACGGCCCACCTGCGGCGGCGGCATTACCACGCGGTGCGGCAGGAGGACTGGGCGGCAGCGACCAAAAATCCGGCACCAATTCCGGCACCATCAGAAGCCGTCGGCGGCCATCAGGAGCCGTCAACGCTGCACGGCGCCCGCGAAAAATCGCTTGACGTCCTGAAAGACGCCCAAAACCAGTACCCTCGACAGGGATCGAACCTGTAACCTCTAGCTCCGGAGGCTAGCGCTCTATCCAATTGAGCTACGAGGGCTCGTCGCAGATCGGCACTGCTGCAGGATGACCGGATCAACCCGCGGCGTCACGTGCCAGCTTGCCAAGTCTACCACTCGTCTCGCACCCAAGCCAGCAGGGAACCTGCCGCGGAGCAGGGGGGGTAAAACCGCCGCGATCGGTGAGAGAACCGGCACCGCCCACCAGGGAAACCGCCGCTGCGGGCTAGGCACTCCGCCGCAGCGGCGTTCGCGGCCGCCGCCGGGGCCGGCTCACGCCTCCCCCGTCATGCCCCACCTCAAACCGCAGGCTCCGGTCACCCGGCGACCGCTGACCAGCCTCCTCTGAACGGCCCTGCATCAGCTGCCGCAACTCCCGAAACCGTGGCACGTACGAGCCGAATTGCAGCACCGCCACCAGCCGGCCAGCCAGCATCGGCAGCGTGCCCAGCGGCGCCCTGGCCAACGCATGCCGGAGGATTTCAAACAGGTGCAGCACCAGGCTCCGCAGGATCGGTTCCGCCGCCAACGACCGCCAGAAGAGTCGCTCGCCATACAGGCCGGCCGCGAATGGCCGCTGCGGCTGCTGCCGCTCGGCCGCCGCCACCACCCGGGAAGCCGGTTCCAGAATCACCCGGCCACCAGCCGCCCGAAGCGATGCCGCCATGTCGGCGTCGGCATACTCATCACCGCACGACAGGCAGAAGCCATTGTTCAGCCGGGCGAGCATCTGGCTGCTCCAAAAGCCGGCCTCAAGTGTCGGACCCGACGGCTTCGCATTCTCTGCCGCGTGAAACCCCTGGACCCGTGAGGCGTCACCCCGGGGCCGCAGGCAGACCCGGCGGCCGCTGCGTCGGGTCTCGATGCCAGTTGCCACAATCCGGTGAAGGTCGTCGGCCGCCACCTCCACCGGCACCACCGCCCCTACCTGCTCGCTGGCAAAATGCTCAACCGCCGCATCGGTCCAGAACGGCGTGGCCCGCCAACCAGCGGCCAGCACATGGAAGATTCGGCCCCGGCTCGCCGCCAGACCAAGGTTGATGCAGGACACCCGGTTGGCCCCGACGGGCGCCTTGATGAACCGCACCTCATCGTGAATGTTCCAGGGATCGCCGTACTCGAACCCGAGGACGACGATGATCTCGCATCCCTCCGGCCGATTCTCGAGCACGCTGACCAGCGTCTCTTCGAGAGCCGCGGCATCAGCGGGTGCGGGAATGACGATCGAGAGCCTCGGTGGGCTGCTGATTGCAGTCGGCATGATGGGCCGTGCCCCGTGACGCTAGCTGTCTGTGGAAGGGGCCATCCAGGGCCGATTCCACCTCTGTGAGCTCAGGAAAACCAAACCGATTTCCCCAAGCCGTTGCCACCGCCCTAAGCGGTGGTGAAGTGTTTGTTCGATCCGCCAGGTGCCCCCACCTCAGGCCGCCGCTCGCTGTGGCTGCAGTTCGTTGAAGAGATTCACGGTGTGCAGCATCTCGCCATCGGCGTTGTAAAACTGCACCACGCCGCAGTCGATCAGCCACATCGCAAACATCTCGGTTGCCCGATAGCAGCGGGCCACACAGCGGCCGCGGTCGATCCGGATATTCTCCTGAAGATCAGCCGCATCATCATGGTCGGCACCCAGTTCGACAAAGAGCCGGGTCACCATTTCCCGCACGTCCGCGGCATTCATGTGCAAACGCATCACAAGCAACCTCCTGTTGCAGTTTGGTCGGACGACTTCATGTCGCACGCGGGCAGGACGGTAAACACCAGCCCTGATCCGACGGAAGGCTGGTTTTCGAACACCCGCTACTCCATCCGCCGGTCGTGTCATCGTCAGTGGTAAAGGTGCCAAATCAGCTGTTGTCCGGTGGGTTGTTCAATCCACCCGACCCACCAACTCACCCCAGCCTGACAGGCTGTCGCCCAGTCAGCTACAGCCGCTCAGTCCAGGCTGCCAGCCCATAGCGGGATTCGACCAGGGCCGCCGCCTGCTGCTGCGGCCAGTCCCGCTGGTCCTGCCAGGCTCCAAAGGCGGCCCGCACAGCAGCGTCAATTCGCTCGCGACCCAGCGTCAGGTTGGCCAGAAAGGCGTTGTGGCTCCGCCGCTGCCGATAGGCGGGCTCGCGGGGCGGATGCCGCAGCACCCGGCCAATCAGCTCAAGCGGAAAATCATCCAGCAGGGTGCCGTGGTAGAGCACGGCGCGACGACGGATTCGCAACGCATTGCCCGAGACCTTGCGGACGCCCTCCGACAGGCTGACCGTCAGGTCGGAGGTGCCCTGCCGGCTGACCGGCCGGCCGGCTGCCGTAAGGGCCGCAGCCAGCGGGTTGAGCATGGCCGTGTGAATCGCATCGATCGGCGGTGGCTCGGCATGGGGGGTGACCACCGTCCACATGATGCAGCCGGGTCCCAGCACCACCGTCGCCCCACCGCTGGGCCGACGCAGCACCGGCACCTGCAGCCGCTGGCAGGCCGCCAGGTCGACCTCCTCAGCCAGCCGGCTCGATGACCCGACCACCACCGCGGGCTGATCAGCCTGCCAGGTCCGCACCACTGGGGAGGCCAGCCGGCCCTCATTGGCCGCATCAAGCAGGGCCTCGTCAATGGCCAGTTGGGCAGCCACGCTCCGCCCGCCACCCACAACCGCATGGTCCAGCCAGCAGGCCGCCAGCTGTTTGGACGTTGGCTGTGGGAAGGCCTCGGAAATCGGTTCGCTCACCTGTCTCACCTCAAGGCACAACAGTCTATCATGCAGGGAAGGTGGTTCGGCCGGCTGTCGGTCGTGGGTTCATGTTGTGGACCTCAGGCTGCCTTGGCTCGTTCACTCCACGCACTCCACCACAGGCCCATGGCAGAGACCCCGCAGCGACCCCTCAATCCCGATGACAGCCTGCCGCCGGTCGAGCCGCCAAGCGCAGCGTTTCTGGTGCAGCTTTTTCTGGTGCCGGGGCTGATTGTGGCGATCATCGTCTGCGTCTGGCTGGCCTTCCATTGGCTGGCCCATCTGGGCAACGATCCCCAGGCCTATGTCCGTACCCTCCGCCGGGCCAACGAAGGCCGCTGGCAGGCCGCGCTCAACCTGGCGAATGATCTCCGCGGCCCCGGCGGCGGGCGACTGAAGTCGGACACTGATCTGGCGAGCGAATTGGGCAGCATTCTCGACGATGAAGTGGCCAGCGGCCGCACCGGCGAGCAGTCGCAGACCCTGCGGCTGTATCTCTGCCGGGCGCTCGGCGAGTTCACCGTGCCCGAGGCGGCCGCCCCGCTGGTCAGACGGGTCACGGCCGACGGCGACAGCGAGACGACCCAGGCGGCGGTTGAGGCACTTGCCGTGCTGGCGACCAACCTGGACGAGGCGGGACGGTCACTAGCTGATCGCAAGGCTGTGGTCCGGGCGGTGGTGCAGGCCGCCACCTCGGCTGACACCAAGGTGCGGAATGCCTGCGGCTTTACGCTGGGCGTGCTGGGGGGTGACGAGAGTGTCGATGCCCTGCTGCGGCTGGCAGCTGATGACAATGCCGATGTGCGGGCCAACGCGGCCCTGGGGCTGGCCAGGCTCGGCCGCAGCGAAGCCTATGATCCGCTGGCTGAACTGTTGGCGACGCCCGACGTCGAGATGACCGCCGACCCGTCGGATGAGGAACAGTCGCAGCGGTACAAGCGGGTGCTGATGGTGGTCAACGCGCTTCGTGGCATCGCCGTACTGATTGACGCTACGGGTGAGCAGCCTCCAGGCGTGGTGAGCAAGCAGGTGGAAAAGCTGCAGAGCGACAAGGTTGCTGAGGTCCGCAGCAGTGCGGCGGCGATGCTGAAGAAAATCAGCCGCCTCGCCACCGAGTAAGGCAACTCGCCCGGCACAATCCGGCAGTAGCACGTTTGGGTAAGGCCAGCCGCTCGGCGACAGGCTGTCGCCAACAAGCACCAGCGGCTGGGTGCCAACCTTGGTTTTTCAGCGTTCTGTGACGCTAGCAGACTGTCGATAGAGGCTGCCGCCGCACGAGGCGGCGACCGGCAACCCAGAAACCCCTCGGCGTTTTCGGGTGTTGCCATTGTGGACTCGCGTTCGCCCGCATTCGCGGGCAAGGGCCAGGAATGGCTTTTTCCGCGGACAGCTGGGTTCTGTCTGAGAAGGCTACCGTTGGCCCGAGAGCGAGCTGCTTTGGTCTCTGGCAAGGACGGCGAAGCAGCCAGATTTGCAGATCTGGGGATGGAACCGGACGCAGTCAGAGGGCAAACGAGCCGCTCAAATCCAGGTATTGGGTTTTCAGACAGAGCCTAGCAATCCAGAAACTCATCCAGCGCATCCCGCAGCAGTTCGGCGTCGGCTTCGATGCCGGTGAGCCGCTGGAAGTCGATGGCGATGATTGCCGTCGCCACCTCGAGACCGTCTACCCGGCAGGCCCTGGCGGCGGCCGCCGCCTCGAGCACCGGCGACGGCTTCGGCGCAAGCGATGTATCGACCACCACCAGATCTTCCCGGAGCCCGGCCAGGCTGCAACCGACCGGAAACGGCCGCTGATCATCGGCCACCACCACCAGCCCGACCCGCTCCGGGATAAGCAGGTCCGGCTCGTTGGGCAGGAGCGTTGCCTGCCCGCCCTCGATGCCGGCAATCGCCGCCACCAGGCTTTCGCCGCCGTCATCCCAGGGGTCGGCGACAATGATCTCCGGCACGCCTGCCAGGGTCAGTTCAAGGCTCGTCGCCCGGGCCAGCAGGCCGCTGCCGACGATGACGACGGGCGTGGCTGTCGGGTCGGCATGAAGCCGGACCGCTTCGAGCACGCCGCGGCCGATCGTGAGATGGCCAAAGAGGCCGTCGGGTGTGCGTTCGACCAGGCTGCAGCCGCCGGCAAAGCGGGCTGCAGGGCTGACGTCAGCGAGGAGTTCAACGGCGGGTTGCCGCAGTGAGCCGGCCAGCAGGCAGCCGCGAAAGTTCATCGCCTCAAGCCCGGCGAAGGCTTCGCCGAGCCGTTCCGGTTCGACCTCAAGCGTCACGAATCGCCAGTCGAGCGAATCGCCGACAACCACCCGCTCAAACAAATATTGTGCCGGTGTTCCCGCTGCCGGATGCCCCAACAGCGCGATCACTTCCTGCAATGCCGGGTTGGTCATCGATCCTTCCGCCAATCCGTTGGCCCCAGCCCCGACTATACACCCTGCTCGATGACCGCCACAAACCGCGGATCATCCCGGATCGGATCAAAATCCCGTTCGGCAGTGGTCAGGGTCCGGAAGCGGTCGTCTGAGGCAATGGCCCGGGTGAGAAGGGTGACGGCCTCGGTGACGTTGCCCGCCAGTGAGTGATAGCACGACAGGTTGTAGGAGAGGATCGGCTCGTCGGGGAAGGCCCTCACGCCCTGCGTAAGGGCCGCGATCGCCTCAGTCAGACGATCGAGCCGCTTCAGGCACCAGCCCAGCCCCAGCCAGCCGGCAACCGACCGCTGCCGCTCGGCCACCGCTGCCCGAAAGTGGGGCAGGGCCTGTTCGTACCGTCCCAGCATTCGAAGGGCCTCAGCCCGCAGGACCAGCGACTCACCGCACATCCGGCTTTCCGCCGGCAGCTCGTCAAGCAGTTCAAGCGCCCGGTCGAGCAGCCGCGCGGCCACCCCGGGCGCTGCTTGGTCGGGCTGGCTCCCGAGTTCAGCCAGCTCGATATACCCCGATGCCTGCCGCAGCAGCATCGTCCGGCGTGCCTTCAGTCTCACTGTTTCGCTGGTTGCGGCCATGGTGGTTTCGACGCGGATGGTTCCGTTTTCGGTCTGCATGGGAATAGTAGTGGCAAAAAAAATCTTATGGAGCGGACAATCCGCCGCCCATTTTTTACGGCGAAAACAACCCTTTGGTTCACCGGCGGCCGCCGGGCGGGGGCCGCATTTGGTGCGGATTTTTGCCCGCAATGCCACTACTATTAAGGCATGGGTGGATGCCAGCGGTCGCCGCCCCGCCCCTCGGCGACAGAATTTTTGCCCAGCCTGCTGAACCGTCGACCCACCCGCACCTGCCCGTCAATGGAGCGAGGCCGATGAAACTGACCCTGCGAACCCTGCTGGCCTGGCGGGACCGCGTGCTCTCCGAGCAGGATCACCGCGAGCTGGACCAGAAGGTGGCGGCAACTGAACTGGCCCAGAAGCTCGAGCAACGGATTCGCAGCGTGCTGGCCAAAACCAATCTGGACGCCGCGCGGGTCGAGGGCCGGGGATTGGCAGCCAGCGTGAACAGCATGGCTGAGTTCCTCGACAATGCCCTGGAGCCAGAACTGCTGGCGACATTCGAGAAAAACTGCGTCGAGTCGGAGATGCAACTCTGCGAGGTTGCTGAGTGCCACCAGTTGCTGGCCGGCATGACGGGAAAGCCCGAACTCACAGTTGATCTGGACGAAGCGGAACGGAAGCGACTGGGGGAAGCGATCAAACGACGGTCGGAGCAGCCGGCAGAAACGGAGCACGCGACGGACGTTGCCAACGCCCGAGCCATCCGGGCGGAACTCAACGCCCAGGAACACAGCGCTGCCGAAACGCCTGCCGAGGCCCAGCCGGCATCCACCCAGCGGCGGCGCCCCTGGGGTAACGCACTTGCCGCGACGGCTGCGGTTGCCCTGCTGCTGCTCCTGGCGGTCATCCTGGGTGTGCAACTCTTTCGTGGTGGCGGTGCCGAGGGCGAACAGCAGCTTGCTGAGCGGCAGCCTGCGGTGGCTGTTGTGGCGGCTGCCGACGCCGACCTGGCTCTTGCAGCTGACGAACCTGGCCCGGCTGCTGACGCCGCTGCTCCGCCGGCTGGTGCGGATGGCCCGGAAGCCGATTCCGCACCATCAATGCCGGCCGCCACCGAGCCACCCCCAGCGGGTCAGCCAGAACCTCTGCAGCCGCCGCCGGCTGAGCTGGCCGCAAGCAGCCTCGCCCCGGCCACCCCGTCGGCAACGCCAGCTGCCTCCGGGACGCCACCCGCCGCCGGCTCAATGGCCGACCGGCCCCAGGTGCCGCAGGGGACCGCCATGGCCATCGCGGCCACCGCACCACCACAGCCGGCTGTTGCGGTGGCCGTTCCCACCAGCCCCGCAGCCGGCATGCCGGCCGCGATCGCTCCGGCACCCCCGGCGGCCGAAGAGGATGCGGCAGTCCTCGGCTTTTTGGAGAACGACGCGATCGTGGGTAGTGGTTTTGTGCTGCACCGCAGCCCAATGCTGGCACTTGACGAACTGGATGGCTGGCAGATCCTGCTGGCCGATTCACGGCTGGCAACGCAGGAAGAGGTGCTGGTGCCGCCCGGGCTCAGCCCCAGCTTCAACATCAGTGGAGTGCAGGTGCGGATGCGGCCTGGTACCCATGCCATCCTGAAACTCGACAGCGTCGGGAATCCACGGGTTGAGCTGCTGTCCGGCAGCCTGATCATTCGCTCCGGGGACGAAGCGGCCCAGCTGGGGCTGGCGGCGGGTGGCCTCAATGGAATCTTTCTCTCCGGCCTGCCGGGAGGGGTGGCTGTTGAGTTGACCAAGCTGCCGGCTACCCAGCTGGCGGCCCGGCAGACTGACCAGACCCTGGTGGCCCGGCTGTTGCCGCTGTCGCAGCCGATCGGCTGGCGGCAGACGCAGCCCGGCGGCCTGCCGCCACGGGTGTTGCTGCGGGGGATTGATGCCGAGACCGTGCTTGAACCCCGTGAACTCATTCAGTGGACCGAGGACGAGCCGCGGGCGGTGACGCGTCAGCCACTTGACGAACTGCCGGCCTGGGCCGTTCCTCTGCGGCGAATCGACTCGCTCGAAAAGGCGGCCAGCGAGGCCCTCGTCATGGCGGTCACCAGTGGTGATCCATTGTTGCAGGCGCTGATTGAACTGTCTGTTGATCGGCGGATCGAAAACCGCGTGGTGGCGGTCGAAACACTCGCCCTGTTGGGCCGCTATGACGAACTGGTGGAACTGCTCCGCGAGCCACCGCCCTCCGGACCAGCCACAGGCCGTTGGGAAGAGCTTGAAGCTGAGACGATTCCGCTGGCCTTCAGCGACCCGACGTTGGCGTTGGTGCTGGAGAAAGCCTTCCGCGAACACCTGGCAGCCGATCAGGCCGCCGCGGCAATCGGTCTGGCCCGCCGCAACCTGCCGGCCTCGTCGTCGGCTGACCTGACCCGGCAGCTGATCGATCTGCTTGAGAATGAAGACCTGATGCTCCGGCGGTATTCCTTTGCCTGGCTCTGTGAGCGGTTCGAACTGGAGCCGTCGGATCTGATCAAGTACCGGGCCGACTGGCCCGCCGAACAGCGTCGTGATGGTGCCGACTGGTGGCGGAAGCGGCTGGAGAAGGGGCTGTTGGTGCCCCGGCAGTCGGCCACCGCGACGGTCCCCGGCAGCCCGTGAGGAGGCCGGGATTGGCCTGCAGAACCGATAAAACGCCGGACGTTTGTTCCCTTCCCGGGCCTGCTCTATGCTCGCAGGAGGCCGCGGGCACGATTCGCGGGAGTGCTGATGGAGCACGCGGATGGCCGGCAGCCCAGCGGATCCCTCGTAAGAGTGGTTTTTTCGGTTGAGGTCACCGCCCGACCTCGTGCCACAGATTGTGTGTTTCAGGCTTGATTCAGAAAGGATCGGTCTTGTGCAGATAAACGTATCGGCCCGTCACGGCCACATCAGCCCCGTCTCGCAGGAAAAAATTGTGGCGAAGGTGTCGAGGCTGCAGCGGTACTTCAACCAGATCACGTCACTCAACGTCACTGTCGATTTCGCGAATACAACGTTGCCGACTGTGGAGATCATCGCCTCAGCCGAGCACTTTCACGAACTCGTCAGCCACGAAAGCGCCGCCAATCTCTGGCGGAGTGTGGATGGCGCCGTGCAGAAACTTGAGCAGCAACTGCGGAAGCACAAAGAAAAAGTGCGGGACCACAAACATGCCGAGAGTACCCGGCGGGCCTGAGTCGCCGGGATCACGAGTAGTAAAACCATGAAATTTTCAGACTTTGTCGCGGTTGACGCAATTCGGCCCAATGTGGCTGCCACATCCAAAGAAGGTGTCATCCGCGAGATGACCCAGTCGCTGGTCGACGCCGGCAGGATTGCTGCCCACGAAATGGAAAGCATCGTCAAGGCGATCATGAAGCGTGAGGATCTCGGCAGCACCGGCATTGGCCGCGGCGTTGCCGTACCGCACACGAAGCATCCCAGTGTCAATCGGCTGATCGGCACGGTGGCGATCAGCCAGCAGGGCGTTGACTTCGAGAGCCTCGATGGCGAGCCGGTGCAGCTGTTCTTCTTGCTGGTTTCACCGCCCGACCGCCCTGGCGACCACTTGCGGGCGCTTGAGAACATCTCGCGGCAACTGCGGGATGACACCTTCTGCAAGACCCTGAAGGCGGCGACCGGCCCCCAGGATGTCTGGCGGCTCCTTGAGGAGGCCGACGCCCAGAGCATTGCGTCGTGATCTCACCACCAATGGATGAGCCAACCGGATCAACAATGAACCAGACCCATTCCCGCGAAGTCGTCGTCGCGCTCGAGCAGGGCCTCCATGCCCGGCCGGCGGATCTGTTTGCGCGGGAGGCTCGGCGGTGGCAGTCGCGGATCGAGGTGGTGGGCAACGCCCAACGGGTGGATGGCAAGAGCATCCTCGACCTGTTGACCCTTGCCGCTGAGGCGGGCACCCGGCTGGTGGTCGAGGCAACCGGCCCCGATGCCCGTGAGGCGGTCGCTGCGATCGGCAGCCTGTTCGACCAAAATTTTGCGACCGAGGTGGCCTCGGACGCGCACCCAGAAACAACGAATCCAGAGAAACAGCCCCCGGGCGATACTTCCGGGGAACGAGCGGCGGTCTAGACCGGCCACGCTCGGCAGTGAACCAAACCCTCCGCCCCCGACTGGTGTCGGGAAGCGGTGACAATCGGTGGTGGTCGCCAATCAACGGCTACTGCCCGAGAACACAAAACCCAGACACACCCAAGACAAGGAGACCGGCGACGCCGGGCGCCTGGACGGTGGGATGCTGATTGCCAGCGGCGGGAAACCGCCGACGGCCGATCTCCCCACGCTGTCCGGTTGCCGCCGGCGGCACCGGCGGCCATGCTCAAACTTCAAGGTATTGCCGTTTCGTCGGGGGTGACCATCGGCGAAGCGCTCGTGCTCGACAGTGAGGGCTTCCGGATCCCCCGGCGGTTCGTGGCTCGCAGTGCCGTCGATACGGAATTGCAGCGGCTGTCCCATGCCGTGGCCGAGACCGCGACTGAAATCGAGCGGAACCGCGACGCCATCCGCGAGGAACTCGGCGAGCAGTACGCGGCGATCTTCGACGCCCATCTGGCGATGCTGCACGACCCGCGACTGCAGCAGGAACTCGTGAGTGCCGTCCGGGACCGGAACTGGTGGCCAGAATATGCCGTCAGCCGCACGCTGCGCCGGTATGCCAAGGTCTTCCAGAGCCTCGACAACCACATCTCGCAGCGGGCCCACGATATCTATGACATCGAAAAGAGCCTGCTGCGCAACCTCCTGGGGCAGCGACGCGAGACGCTGGCGGCCATCTCCGAACCGGTTGTCATCCTGGCCCACAACCTGACACCGAGCGAAACGGCCGGCCTCGACCGCCGGTTTGTGAAGGGCTTTGCGACTGAACTCGGCGGCCCCGGCAGTCATACTGCGATCGTGGCCGAGGGGCTCGAAATTCCGGCAGTCGTCGGCATCGGGCCGTTCCTGGCCGACGTCTCCGGCGGCGAGCCGGTGATCCTTGATGGCAATCAGGGCGTGGTCATCCTCCAGCCCGACGAAGAGACGATTGCCCGCTATCGGCTGGAGGTTGAAGCGGCCGTAACCGTGGCCGCCACCCTGGGGCGGCTGCGTGACCTGCCGGGTGAAACCACCGACGGCGTCCGGGTACAGATCAGCGGCAACATCGAGTTTCCTGGGGAGGCCGAACAGTGCCTCCGCCGTGGCTGCGACGGCATCGGCCTCTACCGGACCGAATTCCTCTACCTGACCAGTAAGCAGGAACCGAGCGAGGAGGACCACTACCGGGCCTACCGCGAAGTGGTGGAGGCGATGGCCGGCAAGCCGGTGGTCATCCGCACCCTCGATCTCGGGTCGGACAAGATGCTGACCACGACCAGTCCCGAGGAAGAGCGAAACCCCTGCCTCGGCCTGCGGAGCATCCGGCTGTCGCTGCGACAACTGCCGATGTTCCGCACCCAACTGCGGGCGGTGCTCCGGGCCAGTGTTCACGGCGACATCCGGGTGATGTTTCCGCTGGTCTCGACGATCCTTGAACTGCGGCAGGCCCGGATGGTGCTGGCCGACGTGATGGAGGATCTGGCCGAGCATGCCATCGACTTCAACCCCAAGCTGCCCATCGGCATCATGGTGGAGACGCCGGCTGCCGCGATGATGCTCGACGCCTTCATCAAGGAGGTCGACTTCGTCTCGGTCGGCACCAACGACCTGATCCAATACACCCTGGCGGTCGACCGCGGCAATAAGGACGTGGCTGATCTCTACAGTGCCTGCGATCCGGCGGTGCTGCGGCTGCTGAAGCGGTCACTCGACATCGCGGCCGAGGCGGGTGTGCCGGCCAGTGTTTGTGGCCAGATGAGCAGTAGTGTGATGTACACCCAGCTGCTGCTGGGCCTGGGGCTGCGGCAGATCAGTGTGCCGGCCGCGGCCATTCCCGAAATCAAGCAGGTGGTCCGAAGCGTATCGGTCACCGATTGTCAGGTTGTCGCCGCGCGAGCGTTGGAAATGTACAGCGCCCGCGAGGTGAAGGCCTATTTACGCGACCAGATGCGCCGCCTGCTGGCGGAGACGGTTGCGTGACGCCCCCGTCCCACCACGGGACGCCGGGAAACTTCAAAAGGATGAACAATGAAACAGGAAATGCTGATCAACGTGACGCAGGCAGAGGAATGCCGCATCGCGATCATCGAAGACGGGCAGCTGGAGGAACTCTATGTCGAGCGAACCAGCCAGGAAAATCTCGTCGGCAACATCTACAAGGGACGGGTTGTCAACATTGAGCCCTCCATCCAGGCCGCCTTTGTCGATTTCGGGGTCGGCCGCAACGGCTTTCTCCACATCAGCGACATCGAGCCGCAGTATTACCGCCAGGGCGGGCTCGACCCCGACAAGGCCTTCGAGATGACCGAGCCGGGAAAGCCGGCCGGCGAGGGAGACGCGGGCCCCGCGGACCGTCGCCGGAAGCCCCGCATTGGTGATCGGCCCCGGGTGAAACCGCCGATTCAGGACATCCTCAAGCGGGGTGACGAACTGCTGGTGCAGGTCATCAAGGAGGGCTTTGGCACCAAGGGGCCGACCCTCTCGACCTATATCTCGATCCCGGGCCGCTATCTGGTGCTGATGCCGCCGCTGGGCCGGGTCGGTGTCTCGAAGAAGATCGACAACGAGCGGGAGCGGCGGGTGCTGCGGGACATCATGCAGACGCTGCAGCCGCCCAAGGGGGTCGGTTTCGTGGTGCGGACCGCTGGCACGGAGCGGACCAAGTCTGAGATGGCCCGCGACATGGCCTATCTGCTGCGACTCTGGAAGAGCATTGTGCGGCGGATGCGGAAGTATTCGGCGCCGATCGACATCTATCAGGAAAGCGACATGATCATCCGGACCATCCGGGACATGTTCACCGAGGACGTCGGTCGGATTCTCATCGACGATCCGGCCGCCTACGAGCGGGCCCGCGAGTTCCTGGAACTGGTGATGCCGAAGTATGCCAGCCGGCTGCAGCTGTATGACGGCAAAGAGCCGCTCTTCTATCGCTACCGGCTCGAGGAGGAGATCAGCCGGATCAACCAGCGGAAGGTGCCGCTGAAAGGGGGCGGGTCGATTGTCATCGACACTACCGAGGCGCTGGTGGCAATCGACGTCAACTCGGGCAGCTTCCGCAGTGAGAAGTCGGCCGAGGAGAACGCCTATCAGATGAACATCATCGCCGCCAAGGAGATCGCCCGGCAGTTGCGGCTGCGGGATCTTGGGGGAGTGATTGTGAACGACTTCATCGATATGCGGCGGGAGAAGTACCGCCGCGGTGTCGAGAAGGCGCTGCATGACGCCATGAAAAGAGACCGGGCCCGGACCAAGGTGCTGCGGACCAGCCCCTTCGGCCTGATCGAGATGACCCGGCAGCGGATCCGGCCCTCGCTGCGAAAGAGCATCTTCCGTGACTGTCCCACCTGTGACGGCACCGGTATTGTGAAAACCGCCGAGAGCATGGCGATCGAGGTGATGCGGATGCTGCAACTGTCAGCCACCCGCGAGGACATTGCCCAGCTCACCGTGACGGTGCATGACGAGGTGGCCACCTGGATCAACAACCGGAAGCGACGGGAGATCGCCCAGTTTGAGGATGCCTCGCACGTGCAACTCAACATCGTCGGGCAGGACACCTCCTCGCCGGAGCACCTGATAATCGAAGCCCGCGATGCGGGTGGTCGCGGCGTGCGATTTCCCTGATGAGGTGCAGAAAAAGCCGGTTTTCGCCGGGAGGCTGGATTTTTCCCAGAGCCGATTACACTAATGTGTTCTCCGCCTGGCGGAGCCGACCCTGTTTTTGAATGACGAGGACCCGCTGATGGCCGCCACCCCGAATTCCCCTGAAGCCAGCACCGCCGACACGATGGTCGGAGGTGGGCACCACTACTGCATCATCGCCGATGGCGGCCGGCAGTACCGGGTCAGCGAAGGCCAGGAACTGGAGGTCGATTTCCGGCCAATTGAGCGGGGCAGTGAATTGGTCCTCGACAAGGTGCTGGCCGTCAGCAAGGACGGCAGGCTGCACCTAGGTGCTCCCTTGATCGACGGCGCTGTCGTCAAGGCTGAGGTGCTCGGACTGGTGCAGGGCGAGAAGATCTATGTTCAGAAGTTCCGCCGCCGCAAGAACTATCGCCGCCGCACCGGCCATCGGTCGGTTGCCACCAAGATTCGCATCAGCGAAATCCCGGCCGCAGGCTGAGCCGTAGGCTGCAGCCTAGGGACAGCAGTGCTGGTTGACGCAGCGTCAAACTTCCTGCTGGTCTGGTCGCTGCAGCGATCGGCTCTCCCTGCTGGTGAGTTCTAAACACGGAATCCCCCGGGCGGAAATTTTGATGGTGCGCTGAGCGGTACCGAACTTTGGGAAGCCCGAGGCGCGAGCCGAGGGAATGCGGTTCCTGGTTCACA
>CBFIHA010000082.1:0-16392 GCA_965662195.1 uncultured Pirellulales bacterium | reverse complement strand
TCGTCGATCATGTCGAGTCTGTTTGTCCTGGGGAGTGGGGCAACGGAAGTGGGGTTGAGCGAAGGTCAGGCTGTTGTCTGCTGTGTCGTCGGGTGCCGCGGTAGGCCGGCGTCACAAAGAATGATTTTGATTGCCGCAAGGGCGTCGTCCACGCGGTCGTTGACGACCCGGTGCCGGTAGTGGTGCGACTGGCTCAGTTCGCGATGGGCCACCTCGAGCCGACGGGCAATTGCCTCGGGCGTTTCGGTACCGCGGCCACGCAGCCGCTGTTCAAGTTGGGCCGGATCGGCCGGTTCAACGAAAATGGTCACCGCCTGAGGATATCGTTCGAGAATTGAAAGGGTACCCTCAACGTCGATTTCAAGCACCACCCACTGCCCCCGCGCCAGTCGGGGACTGACCTCGTCCTCGAGCGTGCCATACCAGTACTGCCGGCCGTAGACCTGGCAGCATTCGATGAACTCACCGGCAGCCCGCCGTTGGTTGAACTCGGCTGCCGTCAAGAAGTGATAGTCAACGCCGTCCTGTTCCCCCTCCCGCGGTGGGCGGGTTGTCGCCGAAATACTGGGGATCAACTGCGGGCAGTCGGCCAGCAGTCGTCGCAGTAGCGTCGATTTGCCGACCCCCGATGGGCCGGAGATGACGACGAGTTGCCCGGGGATTTCACTCATCTTGTTGTTTTACCCCAGCGCCAGCCCGGTTGAAAAGTGGGGGGCCGCGGTTTGTCGGCGGTGGGAAAAGTCTGCCGTGGCCGAAAAGTGGTGAACGGAAGCCACCCCGGCGAAAGTTTCGCAGGTGCGGTGAGCGAACCGAAATCCGGGAAGCCCGAGGCGCGAGCCGAGGGATCAGCTGCGGCAAAAACTCAAGGGTACGGCCTGGGCTTTACACCGGAACCCTGATGCCGCCCGACAAAATCGCACCGCGGCGAAAAGCGTTTGCGACCGACAGCATTCCGGCTCACTCGATGTTCGCCGCCTGCTCGCGGATCCGCTCGATCTGCGATTTCAGGTCGACGACAGCATGGGCAATGGTGACGTCGACCGACTTCGAGCCGATGGTATTTGCCTCCCGCCCCAGTTCCTGGGCGAGGAAGTCGAGGCTGCGGCCGGGTGCGGTGTCGGCCAGCAGGCTCCGGAACTGCTCCACATGGCTTTCCAGCCGGACCAGTTCCTCGGAGATGTCCGAGCGGTCGGCCAGCAGGGCAACCTCCCGGATCAGGTCGTTGTCGTTGAGCCTTGCCTGGTGAGACTCCAGTACCTTCGCCACCCGCTCGAGCAAACGCTGGCGGTGCTCAGCCACCACCTCCGGCACCCGTTGCCTGATGGCGATGACCAGCCGGTCGATTTCCTGACAGGCCTGCTCCAAGTCGGCGACCAGGGCGTCACCTTCTGCCCGACGCATGGCATCAAGCTGGTCGAGGGCAGCGGCGGTCGCCGTGGCGACCACTGGCCAGCTCGCTTCGACCGCCGCGGTGTCGGGGGGGGAATCGTGCAGGACGCCGGGCAGGCCGAGAAGCGGATCGATTGCCTGCGGGCTCGGCAGCCCCCGGGTGTCGCAGAACGACTCCCAGTCGTCGAGGTAGGCCGCCAATTGCTCGCGGTCGAGCCGCCTGCCGCTGGGGACTGCGGTGCCGGTTACCTCAAGGCTGACCTGCAGGCTGCCGCGTCTGATCCGCTCACGGAGCGCTGTCTCCAGCCGGGGCTCGAGCAGGTGGAAACCTTCGCGGGTGCGAATCGTGCACTTGAAGTGCCGGTGATTGACGCTGCGGATTTCGACCCGGCAGACAACGCCCTGGCTGTCGGCAAAGCCTTCGCCGCACCCGGTCATGCTGCGGGCCATGGGACGCTCCCGGGATTACTCGGCTGGCTTTTCAGCCGGGGCATCGGCAGCATCGGCTGCCGATGCAATGGGTTCCGCCGCGGCGGGCTCACTGCTCGTGCCTGTCGTCTCAGCTGCTGCCGGCTTAGCGGATTCGGCCGGCTGCTCGCTTGCTGGAGCCTCCGTTGCAGGGAGAGCTGCTGGTTCGGCCGAACTGTCTGCTGGTCCGACGGTCTCCGCCTCGGTGGTGCCAAGCCCTTCAATCGCTGCGGGTGCCGCCGCCCCCAGGTTGGTGCTGAAAAGCGACTGCTGGGTGCCCAGGACGTTGATCGAGAGGATGCACAGCAGAATCCAGAAAGTGGCGACACCGATGGTGATCTTGGTGAACAGGTCGCCCGCCTTGGTGCCGAACGCACTCTGCCCCCCCATGCCGCCAAGCGCACCAGTCAGACCACCGCCGCGGCCCCGCTGGATGAGCACCAGCAGAATCAGAAAGATCGATGTGCCGACCAGCATGAAGCCGAGCAGAAAGCGGACGAACGTGAGCATCGCGAACGGAATCTCCGGGGAAAGGGCGGCCGGGGATACTGGCCGGCTCCAGCTCCGACAATGTACCGACCGGCGGTGATGGCGACCATCCCGAACCGAAGCGGGTCAGGCCACGGCGGCAAAGTGCTTGCTGATTGCAAGAAAATCGGCCGCCTTGAGGCTGGCACCGCCGACCAGGGCCCCGTCAATGTCGGGCTGTGAGGCCAGCACCGCGGCATTGTCGGGCTTGACGCTGCCGCCGTACTGGATGACGACGCTGTCGGCTGTGGCGGCGTCAGCCAAGCTGGCCAGTTGGCTGCGGATCAGGGCGTGCACCGCCTGGGCCTGTTCTGGGGTGGCCACCTTGCCGGTGCCGATCGCCCAGACCGGCTCGTAAGCGATCACGGTGCCGGCCAGTTCGGCGGCTGAGAGACCGGCCAGCGATCCGTCAATCTGGCTCGTGACGACGGCGGCTGTCCGGTCCTGTTCACGCTCCTCCAGGGTCTCACCGACGCAGACGATGGGGGTCAGCCCAGCCGCGAGCACGGCCTTGGCCTTGCTGTTGACGATCGCGTCGGTCTCACCGAACAGCGTTCGCCGCTCGGAGTGGCCGACGATGCACCAGCGGCAACCGACGTCGAGGAGCATGGCCGAGGCGATCTCGCCGGTGAAGGCCCCGTTAGGCTGGTCGTGCAGGTTCTGTCCGCCAAGCGTCACGCCTGAGGGGCTGATGCCGTCGGCAAGCTGCAGGGCTGCGGCGACCGCCTCGAGATAGATCGCCGGTGGGCAGAGCACCAGATCGACACTGCCGCAGTCGGCCGCCCCGGCGGCTACTGCCTCGGTCAGGGTGACCGCGGTGGCGTGGTCGAGGTTCATCTTCCAGTTTCCGGCAACAATGCGGCGGCGGGCGGCCATGCGGACTCCTTTGTGGCGTTCATGGGGCGGTTCAAAAAAGCTGGTTCAGTGTGGGCGGCTGCTGCCGCGACTGGCCCGCCTGTTGTATCAGCCGACGAGGGCGGCCGCAGCGTAGCTGCCGAGAATGGCGACCCGGGTGCAGCGTTTTTCGAGTGAGGCAATCGCCCGTCGTACCCGCAGGTCATCGCGGTGGCCCTCAAGTTCGACAAAGAAAATGTAGCCCCGTTTCGCGCCGGCCAGCGGAAACGACTCGATCCAGGTCAGATTCAGTTTCTGCCGCTTCGGGATCGCCAGGGCGTCTGCCAGGCCGCCGGGGCGGTGCTCGATCTCGAACATCAGGGCGGTCTTGTCCTTGCCGGTCCGTTTGGCGTCGGCATGGCCGATCACGGCAAAGCGGGTGGTGTTGCCAGCTACGTCTTCGATTTCTTCGGCGAGGATTGACAGTCCGTAGTGAACCCCAGCCTGCCGGCTGGCAATCGCGGCGGCGTGGGGGGTGCGGGCGGCCGTCTCGGCTGCCTTACTGGTGCTGGTGACCTCAATCAGTTGGGCCCCGGGCAGGTGCCGGGCCAGCCAGTTGCGACACTGTGACAGGGCCTGCGGCCGGCTGTAGACCTCACGGACGTCCTGCCGCTCGCAGGCCGCCAGCAGGGTGTGATGAATCCGCAGCGGCACCTCGGCGCAGATCTTCACCGGCATCCGGCTGAGGTTGTCGAGGGTGTCGGCGATGCGGCCGTCGGTCGAATTCTCAAGCGGCACGACGCCGTAATGCGAGTGGCCGGCCAGCACTTCTTCGAAGGCAGCCGAGATGCTCGAGACCGGCACGAACTCAACAGCGCTGCCGAACCGGTGCAGGGCAGCGAGGTGGCTGTAGGTCCAGGCCGGTCCGAGATGGGCCACCCGCAGGTGCTGTTCGATGGCCCGTGAGCCTGAAATCAATTCTCGAAAAATTGCCTTCAGGCTGTCGTCGGCAAGCGGGCCGTCGTTGGCGGCGGCCACCCGGTCGAGCACCAGTTCTTCGCGGGAGGGGTCGTAGGTGAGTTCACCGCTGGCCGCCTTCAGGTGGCCGATTTGACGGGCAACCTCGGCCCGCTGGTTCATCAAGGCGACCAGATCGCGATCGATCCGGTCGATCTGTCCGCGCAAGCCGGCCAGACCGGTCCGCTTGGCGGCGGTCTTTTTGGGGCGTCGGGGCGTGGGAGCGGGTGTGGCCATACTGCCTCGGGGACGGCCAAAATGGCAGGGCATGGACGGCAGCGGGGCCGCTGTCGTCACCAACCGCACACTCTACCCTCCAGAATTTCCCGGTAAATATGCTGGTTCACCGGGAATTTCTCGGTTGAGGCGGGGCGGCTCGTAGTTCCAGGGGCGATGGCACGGGCTTTGCATTATTTCCTGGGCGGCCACACAGTCCGACAATTCCGGGCCTTTTGGGTGGGCCGACTGCTGCGGCGGCAGGTGGTTTGCCCCGGCAGCGGCCGACGGCCCGGTGAGACCACGACCCGTCTGATTCACGAGAGGAACAAAACTCATGGCAACCAAGCAGGGCGAAAAGATCATCGGCATCGACCTCGGCACCACCAACTCGGTCGTGGCAGTGATGGAAGGCAACGAGCCGAAGGTGATCGCCAACAAGGAGGGGAACCGCCTCACCCCCAGCGTGGTCGCCTTCAACGACAAGGGCGAGACGCTGGTGGGCGACATTGCCCGACGGCAGGCGGTGACCAACCCCAAGCGGACGATCTACTCGATCAAGCGGTTCATGGGCCGGCGGCACAACGAGGTCGCCAGCGAAGAGAAGATCGTGCCTTACGAGGTCGTCGGCGGGCCCGATGACTACGTGAAGGTCAAAGCTGGTGACAAGGAGTTCACCCCGCCCGAAATCTCGGCCAAGGTGCTGCGATCCCTCAAGGAGTCGGCGGAGAGCTACCTCGGCCACAAGGTCAACAAGGCGGTGATCACCGTTCCGGCCTACTTCAACGACGCCCAGCGGCAGGCCACCAAAGATGCCGGCCAGATCTCCGGCCTCGAGGTGATGCGGATCATCAATGAGCCGACCGCGGCGGCCCTCGCCTATGGAATGGAGAGCAAGAACCAGGAAAAGATCGTGGTCTTCGACCTCGGTGGCGGTACCTTCGACGTATCGGTGCTTGAGGTAGCAGACGGCGTCTTCCGGGTGATTAGCACCAATGGCGACACCCATCTCGGCGGTGACGACTTCGACCAGACGCTGATCAACCACGTGGCTGACCAGTTTCAGAAGGAACAGGGCATCGACCTGCGGAAGGACACCATGGCCCTGCAGCGGCTGCAGGAGGCCTGCGAAAAGGCGAAGAAAGAGCTGAGTTCCGCTCAGAGCAGCGATATCAACCTGCCCTTTATCACCGCCGACGCCTCGGGCCCGAAGCATCTTCAGTTGGCGATCACCCGGGCCCAGTTCGAGGAGATGTGCGACGGCCTGGTGGAGCGGTGCCGGGGGCCGGTGGTTCAGGCGCTGAAGGATGCCAAGCTCGATCCGAAGGAGATCGATGAGGTGGTGCTGGTTGGTGGCTCGACCCGGATTCCGAAAGTTCAGGAACTCGTCAAGAAGATCTTCGGCAAGGAGCCGCACAAGGGGGTGAACCCGGACGAGGTCGTGGCTCTCGGGGCGGCGATCCAGGGAGGCGTGCTCTCCGGCGATGTTCAGGACGTGCTGCTGCTCGACGTGACACCGCTGTCGCTCGGGATCGAAACCGAGGGGGGGCTGTTCACCAAGCTTGTCGAGCGAAACACCACGGTGCCAACCGAGCGGAAGCAGGTCTTCAGCACCGCGGCCGACAGCCAGACTGCGGTGACCGTAAGCGTGTACCAGGGCGAGCGGCCAATGGCCAAGGACAACCGGCTGCTGGGCCAGTTCAACCTGGAGGGCATCCCGCCGGCACCGCGGGGTACGCCGCAGATCGAGGTCAAGTTCGACATCGATGCCAACGGCATCCTGGCCGTCAGCGCGAAGGATCTCGGCTCCAACAAGGAGCAGTCGGTCACCATCGAGCAGTCGAGCGGTCTCAACGAGGAGGAGATCGAGCGGATGCGGAAGGATGCCGAGTTGCACGCCGAGGAGGACAAGCAGAAGCAGCGGCTGGCCGAGGTGCGAAACCGGGCCGAGGCGCTCTGTTTCCAGACCGACAAGCTGATCAAGGAGAATGCAGACAAGCTCTCCGACGCCGACAAAGCGCCGCTGGAAGCAGCCATCGCCAAGGCCCGCGAGGCGGCCAAGGGCGAGGACGCCGATGCGATCCAGTCAGCGCATGATGCCCTCGAGCAGGCCTCGCAGGCCCTGACGAAGGTGCTTTACGAAGCCCAGGCCAGGGCCGCTGAGGGTGGCGAGTCTGCCGGCGGCGAAACGGCGGGTGCAACGGCCGCAGCCGACGACACGATTGACGCCGAGTTCGAGGTCAAGAAGGACGACGAGTAGTCGGCATTGCCGCGGCCTCCGTCGGGGGCTGCGGCAGCCTGACGGGGGGCGGAATCGGGCAGCGGTCACTGCGTGCGCGGTCGACGTCGATCGCGGGAGAGGAGCGACGAGATGGCATTTCGATTCGACAAGTTCACAATCAAGGCGCAGGAGGCGGTGCAGCGGGCCGTTGACCTGGCGGCTGACCGGGGCAATCCGCAGACGACGCCGGTGCATCTGCTGCACTCACTGGTGGCCGAGCAGGAGGGCATCGTCCGGCCGCTGCTGGAGAAGATCGGCGTCGACCATGGCCACCTTGAGCGGATCATCGAGGCTGAGCTTTCGCATCTCCCCAAGGTCTCGGGCGGGGCCCAGCCGCAGCCGGATCAGGAACTGATCAAGGTCTTCGAACTGGCCACCGCCGAGTCGGGCACGATGAAGGACGACTTCGTCTCGACCGATCATCTGCTGCTGGCTCTGGCCAAGTCGCCGTCAAAGGCCCAGAACGTGCTGAAGCTGGCGGCCGTCACCGAGAAGGACCTGCTGGCTGGCCTGCAGGCTGTCCGTGGCAGCTCGCGAGTGACCGACCAGAGCCCCGAGGAAAAGTTTCAGGCCCTGGAAAAGTACGGCATCGACCTGGTCCAGCGGGCCAGCCAGGGCAAGCTCGATCCGGTCATCGGCCGTGACAGCGAGATCCGCCGGGTGATCCAGGTGCTCTCCCGCCGCACCAAGAACAACCCGGTGCTGATCGGCGAACCGGGCGTCGGCAAGACGGCAATCGCCGAGGGGCTGGCCCTGCGGATCGTCCAATCGGACGTGCCCGAGACCCTGCGGAACCGCCGGGTGATCGCCCTCGACCTCGGCGCGTTGATTGCCGGCACGAAGTACCGAGGTGAGTTTGAGGATCGGCTCAAGGCGATTCTGCGGGAGGTCGAAGCGGCAGCCGGCAACGTCATCCTGTTCATTGACGAGCTTCACACCGTGATCGGTGCCGGGGCGGCCGAGGGGGGCAGTGATGCCGCCAACCTGCTCAAGCCGGCGCTGGCCCGCGGAGAACTCCGTTGCATCGGGGCGACCACGCTCGATGAGTACCGCAAGCACATCGAGAAGGACGCCGCCCTTGAGCGACGGTTCCAGCCGGTCTTTGTCGGTGAGCCGAACGTGGAGGACACCATTGCGATCCTTCGCGGCCTCAAGCCCCGCTACGAGGCCCATCACAAGGGCGTGAAGATCAAGGACTCGGCCCTGGTGGCAGCGGCGGAGCTGTCGCACCGCTATATCGCCGACCGCTTCCTGCCCGACAAGGCGATCGACCTGATGGATGAGGCGACCAGCCGGATCGCGATGGAGCTGCAGAGCGTGCCGAGTGAGATCGACGAGGTGCAGCGGCGGCTGGTGCAGCTGGAGCTGGCCGGCCGGCAGCTGGCCGAAGAGACCGAGCCGCACGCCAAGGAGCGGCTGGCTGAGATCGAGGCCGAGGCCGCTGAACTGCGGCAGCAGCTGGCAAGCCTCCGCGAGCAGTGGGAGGCCGAGAAGTCGGGCGTCGGCAGTGCCCAGGAGCTGCGGCAGCAGCTCGACGAGGCCCAGGTGGCCTTCGACCAGGCCAGTGCCCAGGTGAAGGAGCGGCAGGCCTCGGGCCAGGCGGTGAGCGAAGCGATGTACCAGCAGCTCTACGAGCTTGATGTCCGGCGGAAGCAGCTGGCCGATCGGCTCGAGCGGGAGGAGGCCGAGAAAGAGGCGGCCGAACGGGACACGACCAGGGAGGCCAAGCCGACCAAGCGACTGCTGCGGCGGGCGGTTGGGCCCGAGGAGATCGCCGAGGTGGTCAGCTCGTGGACTGGCATTCCCGTTACCCGACTGGTAGAGACCGAGCGGGCCAAACTGCTCGTGCTGGAAGAGCGGCTGCACCAGCGGCTGGTCGGCCAGGAAGAAGCGGTGGAGGCGGTCAGCAATGCGGTCCGTCGGAGCCGGTCGGGGCTGCAGGACCCCAACCGCCCCATCGGTTCGTTCATCTTTCTGGGGCCAACCGGCGTCGGAAAGACCGAACTCTGCAAGGCCTTGGCACAGGTGCTCTTCGACGATGAGAACGCCATGGTTCGCATCGACATGAGTGAATACATGGAAAAGCATACGGTGGCCCGGCTGATCGGGGCGCCTCCCGGCTATGTCGGCTACGAGGAGGGAGGCCGGCTGACTGAAGCGGTCCGGCGGCGACCCTACTCGGTCGTCCTGCTCGACGAAATCGAGAAAGCCCACCGCGATGTCTTCAACGTGCTGCTGCAGGTGCTTGACGATGGTCGGCTGACCGACAGCCTGGGGCACACCGTTGACTTCACCAACACAATCGTGGTGATGACGAGTAACGTCGGCAGTCAGATGATCCAGGAGATCACGAAAGAGAAGGGGAGTGCCGAGGAAGTCCGTGAAGCGGTTCAGGAGGCGTTGGCCAGCCGGTTCCTGCCGGAGTTCCTTAACCGAATCGACGAGACGATCGTCTTCCATCCGCTCGACGAGCGGCACATCCACCGGATTGTCGGGCTCCAGCTCGACCGGCTGGTGGGCCAGGCTGCCAAGGCTGGCATTGAGCTGGAGTATGGCGAGAGCGTGGTCGATGAGATTGCCCGGCTGGGGTACGACCCGGTCTACGGAGCCCGGCCGCTGAAGCGGGTGATCCAGCAGCAGTTGCAGAATGCGCTCGCCCGCGAACTGCTTGGCGGTGAGTTCGTGGAAGGCGACCGAGTGGCGATCGCCTTTGGGCAGGACGCTTTCACCTTCACGAAGCTTGAGCCCGCCGCAACAGGCTGATCTATCAGCACGCGTTGACCGTCCGCTCACTTCGAGACCGGGAGCGGAAGTGGTTTCCGGAAAACCCGAGGCGTGAGTTTTGATGCTGTGCTGAGCGGAAGCGAACTCCAGGAAGCCCGAGGCGCGAGCCGAGGGAATGCGTTTCTTGGATCACACACGCGGTTTCCCTCAGCTTGCGCTTCGGGCTTTGAAGCAGGGGGTTTCCCTCAGCTTGCGCTTCGGGCTTTGAAGCAGGGGGTTTTCCTCAGCTTGCGCTTCGGGCTTTGAAGCGGGGGGTTTCCCTCAGCTTGCGCTTCGGGCTTTGAAGCAGGGGGATTTTTGCAGGGAACCGCGAGGTGACACCGACAAAACTTCTCTCGGGCCTTTCTTCCTTGTTGAGCGCGAGTTCGACGGCAGGCGTACCCGGTAGCAGACGCATCCAGACGAAGCAGGGACGGATATGGCTTCAGGCGGCGGTACGGCTCAGGCCGACCGATCCTCGAGCCCGAGGCGGATGATCAGGTCTTCGCAGCCCGGGGTCAGCCTCCGCAGTTTTTCCGCGATCAACAGCTTTTCGCTCGCGGTTGCCTTGGGCAGTTTGGCCTGAAACTTTGCCACCTGCTGCCGGCGATGCCGCCGCCGCTTGATTTCCTTCATCCGGTTACTGATACCGCCCATGGGTGTCTCCTGAAAGGTGTTCGGTTGAGCCGCGTACTGTAGTTGAGCCGGCGGGTGTCGTCAAAGCCAGCCCTTGGGATTCAGGCCCAGCAGGGAGTAGACTTCGGCTGCCGCCGGCCCTGGGGCGATCTGCCCCCGGCCGACACCGGGACGGGTGGCAGAGCGGTTGAATGCACCGGTCTTGAAAACCGGCAGTCGTGAAAGCGGCTCGTGGGTTCGAATCCCACCCCGTCCGCTGAATGGGTTTTGGCCAATGCGGCGGAGGTGACCAAATTCCTCGCCGTGTGTCACTGGTCATGGCAGCGAAGCCCCGGGCGGCACCAGCAAGGATTCTCCGCACCCCAGCAAACTGGTGGATTAATCGGATTGTGAGTGTGCGAAACCGGGCCGGAATGGGCGGGCTGTTTGCCCGCCTGGCCCCCTTTCATTTTCCCCAGGAGAACACGCATGGCTGCCGATCTGATCCTCAAAGCGTTGGTCGTCATCACGATGAATCCGACAGCCGACCGCGTGGATGCGGTGACGATCGATTCGACGTCTGGCAGGATCACAGCGGTCGGCAGCCTTGCCGACTGTCAGCGGGCCGCCCCCGACGCCAAGGTGCGGGATCTCGGCGCCACGGTCCTAATGCCGGGCTTCATCGATCCCCACAGCCACCCACTGCTCGGTGGGATCGTCACGCAGGAACCAGCCTATTGGATTTCGCCCTACAAGGGCTTTGCCACGTTTGCCGATGTTGAAAAGCTCTGGCGGAAGCTCGATGCCCAACTGCCACCCGATCAGGCGGTGCTCTTCAATGGGCTCGATCGACTGCTGCAAGGAGCCCCCGAACTCACCAACAAACAGCTCGACGGCTACTTCGCCAAGCGGCAGGCGCTAGTGCTCGACAACTCGGGGCACGAGGTCTATTTCAATACGGCCGTGATTACCGCCAACGGCTGGGCCGGCGGCAAGCCACCAGCCGATCCCGAGGGCGCTCGGTTTGGGCGAAACGCCGATGGCACCTCCAACGGCCGTGCCTATGAGACTGCGGCGATCGTGGCGGCCTCCTCCACGACCATCAAAGCGGCGGTGCCCCATCCGCTGCTCTCCGGCGGGCGATGGTACGCCCTGATGGCCCGCAACGGGGTCACGACCACCACGGAACACACCTATGAGTCATCCCTGCTGCCGGCCTATGTCGCCCTCGCGCAAGCGGACGACTGCCCGCTGCGGCTGGCCCTCTACCACATGTCGATTGATACGGCATGCGGTCAGAAGCTGACCACGCCGATTTCGACCGACCTGCTCTGGAAACAGGGGATCAAGCTCTGGGCGGACGGCTCGCCCTGGGTGGGCACGATCGCCGCGTCGTTTCCCTATCTCGACAATGCGACGACGAGGCAGGCGCAAATTCCGCTCGGCCCCGCCGGGGAGAAGATGCTCAATTACCCGCGCAGCGAACTCGATGCAATTCTTGCCAAGCATGCCCCCGAGGGCTGGCAGATGGCATTTCACGTCAATGGCGACGTCGGGCTTGATGTAGTGCTCGATGCCTATGAGCGGGCGCTGGGGGCCAGTCAGTTGCTGGGGAAAGATCATCGCTGGCGGCTGGAACACTGCGGCGGCGGCCGTGGCGGGCAGTTTGCCCGTGCTGCCCGGATGGGCGTCGCGGTCTCCCTCCTGCCGGCGCAGTTCATCTACTGGGGCGATCTGCTCGACGGCACGATGTTCACCCCGGAGATTGGCAGCCAATGGGTCCGGGCAGGCGATGCGTTCCGGTCGGGCGCCTCGGTCTCCTTTCACAACGACGGCTGTGTGAGCCCGCCGATTCCCCTGCTCAACGTCCAGGCAATGGTGACCCGACGAACCGTCTCGGGGCGGCTGCACGCAGCCAACCAGGCGGTCACCCTGCATGAAGCGTTCCTGGCCCACACGGTTAACGCCGCTTTTCAGATTGGCCGTGACCGCGACCTCGGCTCAATTGAGGTGGGCAAGTTTGCAGACTTTGTCGAGCTCTCTGCCGATCCGTTTGCGGTTGATGCCCGGCACCTCACCGAACAGGTGGCAGTCCAGGGCACCTGGCGAGCTGGCCAGCGCATCGACGTCGATCGGTTCCTCAAGCAGATCGAGGCGATTGACCCGGCCCCGCATCGGCAACTGGCCGAGAAAGCCGCCGGTCGGCATGTCTGCTCGCACGGCGGTGCGGGCTGCGAACACTAGCCGCAGTTTGAAAACCCGATGCCTTGCTTCGCGTGGCTCATTTGCCTTCTGGCTAAGCCCGGCTCCATCGGCAGACCCGCAAATCGGTTGGCTTTGCCGTCCTTGCCAGATACCAAAGCAGCTTGCGCTTGGGCCAACGGCAGCCTTTTCCCGCAGAGCCTGATTGTGGGGCATGGCCGGGGCGAATGAGCCTGGCCACGGACCGTCCCCGGCTGGCCTGCTTCAGTATTCACTTCATCCGGAGGATGCCACAGTCTCGTTCGGGGACGATCACTCCTGCTCAAGCACAAACGCCAGGCCGGCCAAGAGCCGAATCGGACTGCCTGCCGCCACCGGTTTGCGGGACCGAAGCCGCTGTTCAGGCGGCGGGAGGACGCGGGCGAGCGTACGGGCGTCGAGGTGGTCCTCGAGCAACCCTCGGGCTCGTTCGGCTGCACGGCGAATGGCCCGCCACCGGGCCGCATCAACATTGTAAATCCGCTCGTACCGGCGCGGGTCATTTCCCGGCATGAAGGGCTGTGCCGCTCGTCGCAGCTTCCGCACGAATGACTGGATCCCTGCCAGAGCCGCTCCGTGCGGCCGGGGATGGAGGGGCTCGAATCGAAACGAGTTGGTATCGAGTGGCACGGCGGCCAACTCGGGACAACGCCTCAGCAGCAGGGCCGTTTCGATCCCACGATCCTTGCAGACCGCCTGCGGCAGGCTGAAGACCGCCGAGAAAAAATGCCGATCGGTGGCAACCATCAGGGGCCAGGCGGTGAAGGTGGTTTGATGCAACGCCGCAGCGAGGTGGTTGCGAACCCGCTGGTCCCACCGCACCATCGCCGATTGCCGTGCCGGCGGCAGCGGCCCGGCTGCACAGGCAGCCTTCAGTTGTTGGATCACGCCAGCGCAGAGAGTATCGCCGTCCGATCCAAGGAGTGCGGGAAGCACCGCTTGTGGCACGCCCCAGGCGTTGACCCGCTTGAGAAAAGCCTCCGGCGACCAGGTTCCGGTGCTGGGGTCGACGCCATTGTGGGTGGAGACCGGTTCAAATACCCAATCCAGCGGGATGCCTGACCAGCAGAATCGGGCAGACGTCCCGGAGAGCGCAAGGCCCGCGGCGAAGCCGTCAGCTCCGAGACCAGATGACAGCTGGTTGAACCGCACGGCCTGACGGGCGGTCGCGACAAATTGATCGACCGTGGTCTCGGTGCTGGTAATTTCAAGTGGCATCGCCAGCTCGGCCGCCACCCGGACGGCGGCCCGTACTTCATAATCGCGTCGGTGACCAAACGTCACGGCTCTGGTCGGAATGCCAGCGCCGGCCAGGCAGCCGGCGAGCAGGCGGGAGTCGAGACCGCCGGAGAGCATCAGCAGCGTGTCATCACCCGGCGGCCGATGCCGACGGATAGCTGCCATCCATCCAGCGTCGATCCGCTCGACCAGCGTAGCGAATGTCTCGGTCGGCGCCGGCGGCGCGGTCGTGATCCGGAAGACTTCAACCTCGTCACAGCCACGGCCCGCGAAACTGTGCAGTCGGTGGCCGGTTGGCACCCGCCGCGCTCCTGCTGCCAGTGGCTGATGATCAAGCAGCCCATGGGCGAAGAGAATGCCGGCAAGCCCGCGGCGATCAAGCACCGCTGACCACTCGGGATGACAGGCGAACGCCCGGGGCGTGCTGGAGACCATCACGCCCCCGCCAGGAACCGCGGTGTGATACAGCGGAAACAGCCCGAGCGGATCCCCACCGGCGACAAAGCCGGTCGCCGGGTCGGCGGCGATGCCAAAATAATAGCCGTCGTAAACCTGTCCGTTGCCCTCCGGGCCCAGCCATGCCTCGGCCAACTGGTGGGCTGTCAGCCAGCGGCCAGCGTCGTCAACGGCATAACCGATCAGCAACGCCAGCCGCTCACCTTCGTGAGAGAGGCTGACCGGCGCCCGTGGCCCGGTGGCCCAGACACACGCAAGCGGTCCTGCATAGGCCTCGGATGTCGTCGTGCCCGGCAACTCCGAGAACAGGCTGCGAACGTTGGTGACGAATTGCCGGCGGCGGTCATCGTCGGCCTCACGCAGAATAGCAACGTGTGCCATGGAGTCTTTCTTTCAGCGGCAGACACCTCAGGCTGCCCGTTGGGTTGCCCCTGCGGCGTTGTCGGCAAAGTGACAGCCGAGTTCGGCCAGCCAGGTCTGATGCAGCGAGTGATTTTTGTGGTAGTCGTTCGGCAGGAGCGTCACGTCGCGGCCGGCGTGCAGGCCGGCGATGGCGAAGTGGAGCCGGTCGGTCACGATGCGGCGGTAGCGGCCGGCCAGGGCGAGGTACTCCAGGGGATCCCGCCGCAGCCGCACTGGATCGCGGGCCCAGAGCGGCTTGCGGCCGGTGCGTTCTTGATCACGGCGAAGGAAGACTCCCAGATCAGCGACGGGTGGAGGGCAGGGGGGCGTTGCCAGGCCGAGGGCAAGATCGGGCGCGACGATGCCATCGGGCCGTAGGGCGAGACTGCCTCGTTCCCGTACGAACACCCTCGTGTAGGGCCGGTCCTCCGCCGACGTGAAGGACTGCGGCAGGATCGTGACCGGCAACCCGCTGGCGACCGCCCGACCCCGCAGGGCATAGTTGCCAGGGTAGCGGATGCCCATGTTGCCGCCGCCACCGAAGACAAGCAGATCAAGGCCGGCGGAATCTCCTGCCACGTCGGGCCGCCAGCGTCGCCAGCGAATGC
Source organism: uncultured Pirellulales bacterium (assembly GCA_965662195.1). GTDB lineage: Bacteria > Planctomycetota > Planctomycetia > Pirellulales > UBA1268 > UBA1268. The sequence continues at coordinate 1,335 of CBFIHA010000082.1, read as the reverse complement.
CGTATTCGGCAAAGAGTTGGATCATCGCCAGTTCAATGAGCTGATCACCGACATTACCCGCGGGGCGGACGTAGCCGACCCGCTGGCCAACCAGTGGGTCGCAGACGGAGGCAAACCGTGCAGGATCAAGCAGCCGGTGGCGGCAGGTCTGACGTGGCGGTCCGGCGACGGGTGGCGGCCTGCGCCGCGAAGGCGTGCGGTCAAGCAGGCGGCCGACCGCGGCGGTCAGCGAGGGCGTCATTCCATGCCCCTGCAGATCGCGATAGAACGGCTCAACCACGTCGTTAACCGCGGGCAGGGAGTCGATTGCGGCGGTCAGCCCCTGGCCGTAGCGAAAGCTGCCAAAGTGGCCGAGCATTCCGCAGGCCTCGAGGGCCAGCATCGTGCGGAGGCACTTCTCACAGCGGCCACAGTTCAGGTGCGTGCCGACATTCTTCCAGCAGACCCGCAGGTGCCGCTGCACCAGGGGTTCACCGGCAAGGCTGCGAATTTTTTCCAGCCGCGTCACGGTAGCCGCCACATGTTCCACCCCAAGGGACGCTGAGCTGTGCAGGTGATCGGTCGAGCTGCGCGAGCCAATGTCGGGGTGCTCGAACCCCAGCCCATCACTCGAGATCAGCAGCCGGCCGATCTCTCTGCCAAGGAGGTGGCCGACCGCGGCCAACCCTCCCCCGAACACTCGTAACCAAGGTGTGCGTTTCACCACGGAGTGCCGACGCAGGTTGGTGCGGATGACGCTGCTTGCAGAGCCGGTTTCGGCAGCAACAGCACGAAGCCTGCTGATAACATCAGCAGTTCGCCGACGGTCCCGCAGCGGCACATCGTAGCCACCGGCATAGACCAGCCGGTCGATAGCGTGGCCGCCCCGCAGAAGCGTGTAGAAGGCATCGACCCCGCCGGAAAAGCAGAGTGCTGTCCCGGCGGAGCGGGCGGCCCTCAGTGACGGTATTGGGGCCGGCACGACAATTGGTCGCGGTGCCTCGGGATACCAGAGACGGCGAAACTCATTGGTGAGTGAGGCCAGGTTCTGTGCCCAGAGGTCACATGCCGGGGCCGCCAGCCGCAGTGGCCTGCCGGCGGCGAGTGATGGGACCAGCAGGGCCGCACCAAAGGCCTCAGCCGACGGCATGAGTGAAGTGTCATCCGACTCAAACCAGACCTCACGGCCTTCGACCCGTGCTGCCACCCGCCATCCGCGCCCGCGGCCCCATCCCCGTGGTTCCGACACATCGATGGCCGGCGGCACCCGCTGCGGGAGCCGAAGGATGTCCAACATTTCAGGCAGCTTTCTCGGAGGTGGGACACAAACCTACGTGAGCGAACGGCACCGTGTCA
>CBFIHA010000081.1:0-16958 GCA_965662195.1 uncultured Pirellulales bacterium | reverse complement strand
CGAAGCCGGCCTCACCGACGTCAGCGTGTTCGACGGGTTGGTCGATCTGCTGCCGCGTCTGAGCGACGCGACGGATCATGCGGTGGCTGCAGACCCGATCCGGCTGGCTGCGGGCGAGTCGGCCGCCCTCACCGGCCCCGGCAAGGTTGCTCGCCGTCTGTCCAGCAGCCCGATCGAGTTTCGTCGCTCGATGCCAAAGGGTTCACTGTCCGCCCCGCCGGGCCCGTCGCCTATTCGCTGGGAGGATGAGCGGGCCGTCGCGATCTACCGTGACTCTTTTCCAGGGAGCGGCTCCTTGGCCGGCTCGTCGCCGTCGGGCCGTAGCGGCACCGGCGACGCCGCGTGGACCGCCCCGGCCGCCGACTGGAATCTCGCCAACGACGGCCTCGTTGCCGCCGCCCGCGGCAAGGCCTCGCTGCCCTTCACACCACAGCCGGGGCGAATCTACCGGCTCGAGGCCGAGGTGAACGTGACCGCCGGCGGCAACGACTGGGCGGCCATCGGGTTTTCCGCGGCGGCGAACCCAGGCGATCCGGCGATGACAGCCGCCTGGATCCTGCAGCGGGAGTCCACCGATCTCGATCCCAACCTGATGTTCTTTGGCAGCGGCACTCAAAACCTTCGGCTCATCACAGGTGATTCGCTCACCGGCCGCCGCACACTCGCTGTCCTCCTCGATACGACTCACTCTGAGTGGACGGTCACCTTCCTCGCCGATGGCCGGTCACTCGGTGGCGGGGTACTGCCTGCTGAAGCCCGCATCGAAACAGTCTGCATCGCCTGCCAAGGCCAGGCCCATGTTGTGTGTCGCACGTTTTCTCTTCTCGTCATGGAGTCTCCTGATGAAGCCCACCCCTAAAAAGCATCGCGGGTTTACCCTCATCGAGCTGCTCGTCGTGATTGCCATCATCGGCGTTCTTGTCGGCCTCTTGCTGCCCGCTGTCCAAGTCGCCCGTGAGGCGGTCCGTCGCAGTGCCTGTTCCAACAAGATCCGGCAGATCGCGTTGGGGATGCATCAGCACCATGATGCGATGCGGGCATTCCCGTTTGGGCAGTCGGTTCCTTGGCGGCGGCAACTGAAGCCGGACGGCACCTTTACATCAGGTTGGTCAGGCGTCCTAGTAGATCGCCGCTGCTGGATGCACATGATCTGCCCCTACCTCGAAATGACCGATGTCTATGACCAGATCATGACGTCGGTGACCTTGAACAATGCCTGGCCGTATGAACTTCCGAGTGCAAACGCCCAGTATCCCTTGTTCATGTGCCCGACCGATGCGAACGCGGGCAAGATCTCGAAGTGGAAAGTAAATTCATCACGCGGCTTCTGCGGCAATTATCTGGCCGCAGCGGCGTCAGGCTCCTTTGGCGGAAATGGCGCCGGCACGGATCTCGACGGCATCTTCTACGCCCTGTCGAAAACGAAGACTTCCGACGTGACCGATGGCCTTTCCAAAACAGCGATGCTCGCGGAGTGCGTGGTGGTGCCCGACTCGCCAACTGGCATCGACTCTCGGGGGAGCTATTTCAATGCGTACGCAGGGGAAACCCTTTTCAGCACACTTCGGCTGCCAAACACGTCCGTTGCTGACGGACTTTTGTTCGTCACCAACTGGCCCCCCAAGGCCCCGACGGGATCCACCCGATTTGTCCAGTACACCCGCTCCTGGCACTCCGGCGGCGTGAACGTCGCCATGGCTGACGGATCGACACGATTCGTGCTTGACACGATCAACGCCGCCGTCTGGACCGCCGCCGGCTCACGCAATGGATCCGAACCGACGCAAGGGCTCGACTGATGAAAACATCGACTGCTGTTCCGACCACGTGTCCCCATCGCGTGTACATCCTGGCCGGCCTCATCGGCGTGGCCGCTTTGGCCGTCTGCATCGGCTGCGGCCGGTCAGGGCCCGACACCATCACGGTTCAGGGGACGGTCTCGCTCGACGGGGCCCCGCTCCCCGAGGGCCAGGTTGTTTTCATTCCGACCAACCCGTCGCTCGGCGCGGTTGGCGGAGCGATCACCGCTGGAGTCTTCACCGTGACGACATTCAGGGGACCGCACCAGGTCGAGGTACACGCTGAAAAGCAGGTGACCCGGCCTGTGCCCCCCGGTGCTCCACCCGAAGCGGGCATCAGCTTCGTGAGCATCATCCCGAAGCGGTACAACGAGAAGACGACGCTCACGTTTGACGTTCAATCGCCGAACGATAAGCCGGAGTTCGCGCTGACCTCCAATAAATGAGCTCGCCGGCGGTCGCAGGCAAGTGCCACCGCCCGGCAGCCGGCGCCGGAGGAAGTTCATCCGCTTGTCCAGCTGTCCGTGGAAAAAGGCCACCCGTGGATCTTACCCGCGAATACGGGCGAACGATGGCCCACTCGGGCACCACCCGAAAACGCCGAGGGTTTTCGGGGCTGCTCATCGCCGCTTCCTGCGGCGGCGGACGTTATCCACAGTCTGCCAGGGGAAGGTGAGCCGCTCCCGGCAAGTGGCAGGCCGCGAGCCCGTGGGATAACGCGGCACCAACCACTGCCGCAGATACCCCGTCTTCCGCCCGCGGCCCGCCGGCCGATGGTAGGAAAACCGGCAGCTGAAGGTTTGATCGGAGCCAGTCGGCACATAATCCTTTTGGTGCAACTCGTCTCCCAAATAACTATTTTGACCGTTCTAAAACGATTTTTTCTGGCGCAGGGTCTCCGAAACCTGTTTTTTCACATCCGTAAACGTTTTGGATGAAGCCATAGCCGCGTCGCCCGCAAAGGATTTCGGCCCCGCCGGCTACGCCCGGCTGGTCTCCCGCCACTGCCTGTTTGCATCCACGCGAGGCGCTTTTCCGCTTCGTGGAACAGACGGTCGACTGCGATCTCCCGGAGGAGCTTGCCTTCCTCCACGGCTATGACCGTACGAAGCGGCTGATGCAAGACGTGGTCGATCTGCCGGCACGGAAGCTCGACCTCTTCATCCGGCTGTGCCGGCAGAACGGCGGCTGCCTCTCGGCGGCGAAGCGGCAGGCGCAGTTTGCGATGGTCAGCGATGACGAGATCACCCGGCTCGAGGAGGCGGTGCGGCAGGGATTCGGGCCGCTGGATGCGTAGGGGGAGGCCCCTACCGCAAACCGATCAGCCCGGCGAGCCGCGGTAGGAAGACGAGCAGGCCAATCACCACCGCTGTGCCAGCCGCCAGCAGCACGGCCGCGCTGGCGATGTCGAGGGCATCCCGCAGCCGCGGATGAAAGCCGGTATCGACCGCTCGGGCCAGCGACTCGATGGCGGTGTTGAAGGTTTCCGCCACCAGCACCAGACCGATCGCCAGCGTCAAAAGTGCCCAGTCGGTCGCCGACACCCGCAGTGCCGCCGCCGCCAGCAAGACCACCGCGGTAACAGCCAGGTGCAACGCGAAACTATGCTGGGTGCGGAGGGCCCGCCGGAGCCCCCGGAAGGCATGCCCGAACTTCTGCCGCCACGAGTGCGGGTGAAACCGGCCGACCATGCCGCTGGTTACCCGACCTTGACGTAGGGGTCGCCCTTCTTCCAGTTGCAGGGGCAGAGTTCGTCGCTCTGCAGGGCGTCGAGTACCCGGAGCACCTCGGCTACGTTACGACCCACCCGGCCCTGGTTGACATCCACCCACTGGATCACCCCATGGGGATCGACAATGAAGGTGGCCCGCTGGCAGTAGCCCTCGGTCTTTTCCAGGATGCCCAGTTCGGCTCCGAGCTTTTGCGCGGCAATCAGCGGATAGCCCAGATCCTTCAGGTCATCGTGCGACCGTCGCCACATCATGTGGCACCACTCGTTGTCGGTGCTGCCACCCACCACGCTGGTATCGCGGTCGGTGAAGTTCTTCAGTTGCTTGTTGAACTCGGCCAGCTCGGTCGGGCAGACGAAGGTGAAATCCTTCGGGTAGAAGAAATAGACGATCCACTTGCCAGCATAGTCGGCACTGGAGAGCAGCTTGATGTCCTCCTTTTCGGTACCGACGCAGGCCTGAACCGAAAACTGTGGAAATTCGTCGCCGACTGTGAGCATGGTGCTGTCTCCGGAGTATGTGCTGATCGCGGAAAAAGGCCGCAGCAAGGGCAAGCAGAATCATGCGCTGACCGGCTCCCGCTGCCGTCAGAGTGTAGAACGGTCGGGTGTGCCGTTCAACATCGGCCGTTCACCAGCTTCCGGCTCCTGAGACGCCCGATGCCCCCCGCCCCTGACGACAGCCCCCCAACCATCCACCACGATCCGCTCTCGGGCCGGGATGTCTTCATTGCCCCCCGGCGGGCCGCCCGCCCCAGCGACCTGGCTGGGATGCCCGCCGGCCCCTGCCCCTTCTGTGCCGGCAACGAACATCTCACCACTGCCGATCTCGTCCGTTGGCCTGAGCCGGCAGCCGGTAGCTGGAAAGCGCGAATCGTGCCCAACCGCTATCCGGTTGTCGAACCGAGCACGGCTGGTGAGCCAAACAGCCAAGACACCAACGGTCAGACCGCTTTCGTCACCGCTGCCCACGGGCTGCACGAGGTCGTCATCGAGTCACCCGACCATGTCGCCTCGGTGCTCGATGTGCCAGCCGCAGACTGGCAGCAGGTCTGGAAGCTCGGCCAGCGACGGCTGGGGCAACTGGCTGCCGCCGAGCAGTTCAGCTGGGCAACCATCTTCAAAAATGGTGGAACCGCCGCCGGGGCATCGCTTGAGCACCTGCACAGCCAACTGATCGCCATCGACCGGGTGCCTCCCACGGTCGCCGCCAAGTGCCAGCAGTTAGCCGAGGCGCCGGGGCGGTTTGCCGAATTGCTCGCTGACGCGGCGGCCAGCGGCCGCATCGTCAGCCGCCGGGGCAGCGTCATTGCCCTGGTGCCACCGGCGCCGCGGCAGCCCTTCGAAGTCTGGCTGGTAACCGACGCACCGGCAGCATTCTTTCATCAGGCCGGCCCTGAGGAGGTCAAGGCAGTTGCTGAGCTGACCCAGTGCTTTGCCGCGGCCCTCGATCACTTGGTACCGGCTGCAAGCTTCAACTGGTGGCTGCACCAGTTTCCCTTCGTGGCAGCCGCCGCGGTGCAGCCGCTGGCCACCCACTGGCACTGGCATCTGGAGATTGTGCCGCGGCTGGCCCCACTGGCCGGCTTTGAACTCGGCACCGGCTGCCACATCTCGACGCTGCCCCCGGCCACCACTGCCCGGCTGCTCCGGCAGACCGGCTGCTGGTAACGCCGGTGATGTTCAAGCTCCACCGATCATCTTCCCCAGTCGGCAGAGCCGCTACGGCCGGGCCGAGAATCAGCCGTCGGGGCCGGCAAAAACCTGTCACGATCATTTGGCGCGGCCCCGACCAGCCCCGAAAATCGATCGTTGGTCGCTACCCCTTTCGGAACGCCCCGCCAATGAGCAATGCCGTCCGCCTCGTCTTCGTCCTCCACGACCACCAACCGGTCGGCAACTTCGACGGTGTCTTTGAACAGGCCTATCAGGACAGCTACCGGCCGATGCTCGACCTGCTTGCTCGGCACCCCGGTATCCGGCTGGCCCTGCACACCAGCGGCCCGCTGGCGGAGTGGCTGGAGGCACACCATCCCGAATACCTCGACCGGCTGGCCGAACTGGCAGCGGCGAAGCAGATCGAGATTGTCGGCGGAGCTTTTTATGAGCCGGTGCTGGCGATGCTGCCGGCCCGCGACCGGATCGGCCAGATCCGCCGCTACACCGACTGGCTGGAACACCGGCTGCGGACCAAGGTCACCGGCATGTGGGTGGCCGAGCGGGTCTGGGACCCGGGCATGACCGCCGATCTGGCCGCCGCCGGCATCGATTGGACGATTCTCGATGACTTCCACTTCAAGGCAGCCGGCCTGGCCGACGACCAGCTCGACCGGCACTGGCTGACTGAGGGGGACGGCCGGACGCTGACCGTCTTTCCCGTCAGCGAACACCTGCGGTACGTCATTCCCTTTGCCGCCCCGGAAGCGACGCTTGAGCACCTGCGGTTCCTCGCCGCCCGCCGGCACAACGCGCTCGCCGTCTTTGGCGATGACGGCGAGAAGTTTGGTGTCTGGCCCGACACGCACCGCACCTGCTTTGAGGAGGGCTGGCTGGAACAGTTCTTTTCGCTGCTCGAGGCCAACGCCGACTGGATCCGGATGACGCTCCCTTCAGAGGTGATCCGCGGGGAGCCACCGGCAGGCACCATCTGGCTGCCGGAGTGCAGCTATCGCGAGATGAGCGAATGGGTACTGCCGCCGGAAAAGCAGCTGGCCTGCATCGACGCCCGGCAGGCAGCCAAGACCGATCCGCACCTGGCCGCGATCGAGCCGTTCGTCCGCGGCGGCTCATGGCGGAACTTTCGCCACCGCTACCCCGAGGCCAACGAGATGTACGCCCGCATGCTGGTCGTCAGCAACCGGCTGGCCCGGCTGCGAACCTCTGGCCCGGTCGACCAGGAGGCCTTCGATGAGGCGGTGGCGGCGACCTATCGGGGCCAGTGCAACTGTGCCTACTGGCACGGCGCCTTCGGTGGCATCTATCTGCCCCATCTCCGCAATGCGGTCTACCGGGAACTGATCACCGCCGAGAATGCCCTCGACCAGGCGGAAGGCCGCGGCAGCCCGTGGGTGGAGGCAGTCAGCTCTGACTACACCTGCAACGGCCGGACCGAGGTGCGGCTCTCGAACGAGCAGATCGACTGCTGGATCGCCCCGGCAACCGGCGGGATGCTCTATGAACTCGACCTCCGCCGCCAGCGGCACAACCTGCTGGCCACGCTCGACCGACGGCCCGAGGCCTATCACGAGCAGGTGCTGGCCGGGCCGGGCAAGGCCCGCAGCATCATCGACGCCTCACAGCTGGCCACCTTCAAGCAGGAGGGTCTGGAGCGGATGGTTCGCTATGACGCCACCCGCCGCAAAAGCCTGATCGATCATTTTTATGACGTCGATGCCACTGTCACGGCGGTGGCTGATGGTGAGACAATGGAGCGGGGCGACTTCGCCACCGGCTTCTACGAGGCGAGCATCCGCCGCAACCCCGATCGGATCCAGGTGCTGCTCTCCAAAACAGGTAACGTCTGGGGCATCCCGCTGAAACTCTCCAAGGCGGTGACGCTCTCGGCCGGTTCCGACACGATCGAGATCGGCTACAAGCTGGAGGGATTGCCGGCCGATTTCTGCCAGCATCTCGCCGTCGAGTTCAACTTTGCCGGCCTGCCGGCCGAGGCGGCGGGCCGCTGCTTCCGTGACGCCGACGGTCGCGACCTGGGCCAGCTCGGCAGCCGGCTCGACCTCAAGGAGGTCTCGCGGCTTTCCCTCGAGGATGACTGGCTCGACATCCGGGCCACACTCGACTGCCAGGTGGCCAGCAACGGCGGCCTAGCCGGGGTCTGGGCCTTTCCGATTCAGTCGGTGAGCCAGTCGGAGGGGGGCTTTGAACTGGTGCACCAGTCGGTCGTGGTGATGCCCCACTGGATTGTCACCCCCGACGCCGCCGGCTGCTGGCAGGTGGTGCTTACCCTCACCGCCGGCAGCCTCGCAACCACTGCCGCCCCAGCCGAGAGCGCAGCAGTTGCGGCCCGGTTGCGCACCGGGGCGTAAGTGCTTGTTTGACTGGGCTCGTCGGGGATTGTCGAGGGTCGTTTCCGAAGCGTCGGGGCGTTGCCCATTCGATCTGGAGAAGAACTCCCAGTGGGACAGGCGAGAGAATCAACACCAGGCCTCGTTTTCAAGCAGATCGTGCCTTCGTGGTAAGGGTACTTCTCGCTGTGAATTGCATCACGGTTGCCGCACCGGAGCGGCCAAGCTGCTCCAGTCGATTGTCGGCCCGATCCGGTCGGCTTGATGGCCCAGCCAGCCGATGGGCAGCTCAGGCAAACGCCTCCTCAGGTCGGCCAGTGAGGCTGTCGCAATCGACGCCGGGCTGTCAGGGCGATCGGCCGGCCCATTCGCAGCAACCGGGGCCGTTTCAGAAATAACAACCGCTGCCACGGTCAGCCCCACCGACCGCGCGGCGGTGACGGTGGCCAGCGTCCGGCCGATCAGGCCAAGGCGGGCGGCATCGACCACCACCACCGGCAGGCCCAGGTCACGGGCCAGATCGGCATTGAGGGTGACCGGCCCCAGCGGTGAGAAAAGCCCGCCGGCTCCCTCCACCACGATCAACTCGCCGGCGAGATGGGGCACGATCCCCTGCCGCAACAGTTGTTCATCGACAAGACGCCCCTCGGCCCGGGCTGCCTGCTCAGGGGCGATGGCGGCTTGAAACGCCTGCGGGCAGACGTCGGCTTGCAAGCCGGGGCAGCCGGCCGCCTGCCAGAGCTGTTCGGAGTCGGACTGCCCCGGCTGAACACCACTGGCCACCGGCTTGTAGGCCCGGCATTCGGTGCCGGCCGTTACCAGCTGCCGCAGCATCGCCGTCGCCACTGCCGTTTTGCCGACGTCGGTATCGGTGCCGGCAATGTAAATGCCTGCCGCCATGCCAGCCCTTTCCCGTCAGTTGCCTGATCAGGCCGATCCACTTGTCCGGCCCTACCGACCAATCTAGGATAGGTCCTAGTTGAGAATCATTCTCAACTTTTCCTGCCACTGGTTCCGATTGCCAAGAAGCCGTCGGCTCTGCTTCGTGCCCGCACCCACTTGAAATGGACTCTCCGATGCGATCGCTTGCAAAAATGCCGGTTGGGTTGACCGCCCAGGTGGCCGATGTTGCGGGCGATGACACCACCTCGCTGCGACTGCTGGAGATGGGCCTGACGCCGGGCGTGGCTGTCACCGTGGTGGGCACCGCGCCCCTGGGCGACCCGCTGGAACTGGAACTGCGGGGCTACCGGCTGTCGATTCGCCGCAGCGAGGCGGACCGGGTGGCGATTCATACCTGACGATCACCCGCCCGTGTCCCCGCAGCTGCTTGCTGACTGGAATGGTCAATGTCTTCAGCCGAGGCTCTCGATACCCGTGACCGTTCGACTGCAACACCCGACCGGGCGAGCGGGCACCTGACCGTCGCGCTGCTGGGCAATCCCAACACGGGCAAAAGCACGCTGTTTTCGGCGTTGGCCGGCATTCCCACCCGGATTGGCAACTATCCCGGGGTCACCGTTGAAGAGAAGGTTGGCCGCTTCACCCACCGGGGCCATGGCATTGAGCTGATCGATCTGCCCGGTACCTACAGTCTGGTCGCCAAGAGTCCCGATGAGCAGGTGGTGCTTGATGTCCTGCAGGGCCGGATAGCGGGCGTGACCCGTCCCGATTGTGTGGTGGTGGTGGCCGACGCCACCAATCTGGCCCGCAACCTTTATCTCGTCAGCCAGGCCCTGGCAGTGGGCCTGCCGGTCATCGTCGCCCTCACGCTGGGCGACGTGGCCGAGGCCAGGGGCATCGTGGTCGACACCGCCGCCCTCTCCGCTGAACTTGGCTGTCCGGTCGTCAGCGTGGTCGCCCCGCGGCGGCTGGGCGTTGGCCGGCTGACCGACATGCTGGTCGAGGCGGCTGATTGGCAGCCCCTAACCCTGCCGGAAAGACTCGCCAGTTGCCTGGCCGCGGCCGACCCTGCCCGGCCGGCAGCCGCCGCCGAGGCAATCGCCCGCTATGCCTGGATTGACGGGGTGGTCGACCGGGTTGTTGTCCGCCAGACCGATCACCGCCGCTCGGTCAGCGACCGGATCGACAGCCTGCTGACCCACCGGCTCTGGGGAACGTTGGTGTTCATCGCGACGATGCTGATGATCTTCAGCTCGATCTTCTGGCTCGCGGCACCACTGATGGATCTGATCTCCGCCGGGATCGATGCGGTGGCCACCGGGGCCGATGCCCTCCTGCCCGAGGGCACCCTGAAATCACTCGTTGTCAATGGCGTCATCGCCGGTGTCGGGGGGGTGGTCGTCTTCCTGCCACAGATTGCGATTCTGTTTCTGTTCGTCGCCATCCTCGAGGGCTGCGGCTACCTGTCGCGGGCCGCCTTCCTGATGGATCGGCTGCTGGTCGGTGTCGGCCTGTCGGGCAAATCGTTCATCCCGCTGCTGTCGAGCTTTGCCTGCGCCATTCCGGGCATCATGGCGGCCCGCACGATCGAAAACCGCCGGGACCGTCTGCTGACGATCTTGGTGGCACCGCTGATGAGCTGCTCGGCCCGGCTGCCGGTCTATCTGCTGCTCTGCGGGGCGTTTGTCCCCAACGTGGCCGTGGGGGTTTCCTGGCTGCGGCTGCCGGCGGTGGTGCTGGCGGCGATGTACGCCATCGGGGTGGTGGTGGCGGCGGCGGTCGCCTTTCTGCTCTCCCACACGGTCTTTCGTGGCCCCCCGCAGCCCTTCGTGATGGAACTGCCCGGCTGGCGGTGGCCGCAGCCGGCAGTGGTGCTGGAACGGGTCCGTGAGGCGGCAGTGTCGTTTCTGAAAAACGCCGGCACCCTGATCGTGGCTGTGAGCATTGTGGTCTGGGCCCTGGGCAGCTATCCGCGGCTGGAGCTACCGGCTGCTGATGCCGCCGATGCGGCGGTGCTCAAGGGCGAGGCCTTGCGGCAGAGCTTTCTCGGCCGGGCCGGCCATTTCATTGAGCCGGTGGTGAAACCACTGGGCTGGGACTGGCGGCTGGGCTGTGCCGCCGTGGCGAGCTTTCCCGCCCGCGAGGTCGTCCTCGGCACCCTGGGGGTCATCTACAACCTTGGTGACGTCGATCCCGGCGAGGAGGAGGGAGCCAGCCTGCTGATCCGCCAGTTGCGGGCGGCCACCTGGGACGGCAGTGACCGCAAGGTTTTTACGCTGCCGGTCGCCCTCTCGATCATGGTCTTCTTCGCGCTCTGTGCCCAGTGTGCGAGTACCCTGGTGGTGATCGGCAAGGAGACCGGCAGCTGGGTCTGGCCGGTGGTCACCTTCAGCTACATGACGGCGCTGGCCTGGGTGGGGGCGTTTGTGACCTATCAGGCCGGCACGGCGCTGGGCTGGTAGGACGCTGTTGGCGCACCGGAAATCCGCGGAGGCTGTTGTGCAAGACCTCATTGCCATCGCGATCGTCGCCGCTGCCGGGTGCTGGCTGGGTCGCCATCTCTGGCGACGGCTCTCCGCCCCGCCCTGTCAGCCTCCCACCTCCAGCCCGCCCGGCAGCGACGGCTTCGTGCCGCTGGAGCAGCTCAGGAGGCCGACCGACCGTTCCTCGAACTGACCGCCGGGATCAGTCGCTGAGCCGAAACCGGCCGCTCTGGCTGAGAAAGGCCAGCGGGTTTTCCAGGCTGATCTTTTCGATCAGCTGCTGGGTGTGACCCCGACGCCGCATTTCAACATGGCACTTGGGCACCGACAGCGGGTCGCTCGGGCCCCAGTCCCCGGCTGAGTTGATCCAGAGCCGCTCGTTGCCGTAGCACTCGATGATGTCGACCGCCCGCTGCGGTGTGCACTTGCTGTCGGGGTAGAGCGTCATGCCCGCCCAATAGCCCCGATCGAGCACCTCCGCCACCGTGTGCTCTTCCACATGGTCGATCAGCACCCGGCCCGGGTCGATGCCGGCACCCGCCAGGGCATCCATGGTGATCCGTGTGCCCTTGAGTTTGTCTTCCAGGTGTGGCGTATGCACGAGAATCAGCCGGTCGTACCGCTTGGCCAGGTCGATCTGCTCCTCCAAAATCCTCAGCTCATTGCGGGAATTTTTGTTGAGCCCGATCTCACCAATCCCCAGCACGTTCGGCTTGTCGAGAAACTCGGGGATCAGCCCGATCACCTCCCGGGCAAAGACCGGGTCTTCAGCCTCCTTGGGATTGATGCAGAGCCAGCAGTGATGGGCGATGCCGTACCGGGCCGCCCGCTTCGGCTCGACCTCGGTCAGCTGCCGGAAATAGTCATAGAAGCCAGCCGGACTCGACCGGTCAAAGCCGGCCCAGAAAGCGGGTTCGGTGATCGCCACACAGCCGGCCTCGGCCATTGCCTGATAGTCGTCGGTTGTCCGGCTGACCATGTGGATGTGCGGGTCGATGTAGGCCATGGCTCACCTTGGGGCTTTGTCGATCAGTGCGGTGGCGGCTCAGTAGTCGCCGTTGGGGTCGGCCCCGAGGGCTGACTGCGTGTGGGCGGCCGGCGCCGGCTCGGTGGTCTGGTCACTGAGCAGTTCTTGCACCCGTCTGACCCGATCGGCCCGGCCTTCACTGGCAGGATCGGTCAGCAGCGGGATCGCCTTCGTCAGGGCCCGCACCCGCACATCCCGCTGGCCTTCAGGGCCACCGGCCCGCTCCAGCCGGTCGAGGAAAGCGGCAATGTCAAGCAGTTTGGCCCGGTGCTCCATGAAGTAGAGATCGACCACCTGTTGGCTGGTCAGGGGGCAAGTCTGTTCGGCCATCGCGGGTTCCTCGTTCATACTGCTGATGTCAGGGTACGCTGGCGGTTACCATCCGCCCACGAAAAAGCCGGGCCACCCCAGCGGATGTCCCGGCTCTTCGTGGGCCAAACGACCAGCCTGCGGTCCCAACCGGACCGCCCGGCCGATCAATACATATCGTAGTCGCCACCGTGGCCGGCTCCACCCTTACCCTTCGTCTCCTTTGGCTTCTCGGCGATGAGGGCATCGCTGGTCAGCAGCAGGGTCGAGACGCTGGTGGCGTTCTGGAGCGCCGTCCGGGTGACCTTGGCCGGGTCGATGACGCCGATCTTGACGAGGTCCTCGTACTTGTCGGTGGCAGCGTTGTAGCCAAAGTTGCCATCACCGGAGAGCACCTTCTCGCAGACGATCGAGCCGTCCTGACCGGCGTTGGTGGCAATCATCGACACCGGAGCCCGGGACGCCCGAATCACGATCTGGTAGCCAACCGATTCATCATCAGAGAGGCCCTTCGGCTTGACCTGCGAACTGGCCCGCAGCAGGGCGACCCCGCCGCCCGGCAGGATGCCCTCCTCAACGGCCGCCCGGGTGGCGTGCAGGGCGTCTTCAACGCGGGCCTTCTTCTCCTTCATCTCACTCTCGGTGGCAGCCCCGACGTTGATCTTGGCCACACCACCGGAAAGCTTGGCCAGCCGCTCCTCCAGCTTCTCACGGTCGTAATCGCTAGTGGCGTTCTCAATCTCCCGGCGGATCTGCTCGATCCGGGCCTTGATGTCGGCGGTCTTGCCGGCGCCCTCGATGATCGTCGTGTTGTCCTTGTCGATGATCACCTTCTTGGCCCGGCCCAGTTCGGCCAGCCCAAGGTTCTCAAGCTTCATCCCCAGATTCTCGAACACTGCGGTGGCTCCGGTGAGGATCGCAATGTCCTCGAGCATCGCCTTGCGGCGGTCGCCGTAGCCAGGCGCCTTGACGGCCGAGACCTGGAAGGTGCCCCGCAGCCGGTTGATCACCAGCGTGGCCAGGGCCTCACCGTCGACTTCCTCAGAAATAATCAACAGCGGTTTGCCCGCGTTGACCACCGCCTCAAGCAGCGGCACGATGTCCTTGACGGTCGAGATCTTCTTCTCAAACACCAGGATGTAGCAGTCTTCGAGAACACACTGCATCGCCTGCGCGTCGGTCACGAAGTAAGGAGACAGATAGCCCCGATCAAACTGCATGCCCTCGACGAACTCAATCTCAGTCGACAGGCTCTTGCCCTCGTCGACCGTGATCACCCCATCCTTGCCAACCTTGTCCATCGCCTCAGCCAGCAGATCGCCGATTTCGCGGTCGTTGTTGGCGGCAATGCTGGCGACCTGGGCCATCTCTTTCTTGCCCTTGATCGGGATCGACATCTCGCGGAGTTTTTCGGTGATGTCCGCGACCGCCTTCTCGATGCCGGTCTTCATCTGGATCGGATTGACACCAGCGACCACCGCCCGCAGGCCCTCGTTGAAGACCGCCTCGGCCAGGACGGTGGCGGTGGTGGTCCCGTCACCCGCCACATCGCTGGTCTTGCTGGCCACTTCACGGACCATCCGGGCACCCATGTTCTCATAGGTGTCCTCGAGGTCGATCTCCTTGGCGACCGTGACGCCGTCTTTCGTCACGGTCGGCGAGCCAAAGCTCTTCTGCAGAATCACGTTCCGGCCCTTGGGGCCGAGGGTTATCTTGACTGCACGGGCAAGCTTGGAAACACCCCGCCGCATCGCTTCGCGGGCTTCCTGATCAAACGCCATCATCTTGGCCATCGAGTCGTTCTCCTGTGCTGGAAAGTTCCGGGATTGGTTGTTTGATTCCGATCAGCAAGCGAACCGCCGCACGGCGGCCGCTGGTATTCAGCCGAGGACGGCGAGGATGTCGTCCTCCCGCATCAACAACAGCTCTTGGTCGGCCACCTGGAAGGCCTCGCCGGCATAACTGGTGAAGACCACCCGATCGCCCGGCTTGACCTGGAGCGGATGCCGGTTGCCCTTGTCGTCAAGTTTGCCCTCCCCAACGCTCACCACGACGCCGCGGGCCGGCTTGTTCTTGGCCGAATCGGGCAGCAGGATGCCACCGGAGGTCTTCTGCTCACTCTCTTCACGCTCCACCACGACGCGGTCACCGAGGGGAATCAGGGTTGATTTGGCCTTCCCGGCCTTGCTCGCAGCGGCTGCCATTCTGGATCCTCTGTCTTGGAAGGGGATTGGGGGGACGAAAACCGGAGGTGAGTCGACGCACAGCACGGCTGCAGGGTCCGCAGACCTGCCGTGGCGGCATCCGACAACGCCGGGTGTGTCAGGGCTGAGCAACTCGCGCGCCAGACCGGAGTCGGCTGGCAGAAATTTCGTCAAGGCCAGTTTTTGACAGCCTCGCGGCGGCCCAATTCAGGCTGTTTTCCAGTCAGAGAACGGTTGTGACGAACTCTGGTAGGAAAATCGTGGCCCGGCCTGGGCCGGCGGGCCGCCTGCCACAATGGCGGGGGCGGCCACAAACCTGGTTTGGACTCCGCAAGCGACTTTTCGCCGGTTCGCCGTAACGGCCGACCGTTGTGGTATTCAGCAGACCGACCCGGTACGCTTGTGCTCAGGGTGGGCCCGTCTGCAGGGCCGGCCGTTTTCTTGAATCGGTTCGGCCTGTGGCGGAGGTTCTCTTCTGCTGCCGGCGAATCGGCGTCGTTGTCCGACGACTGCCGCCGGCATTGTCGTTGGTGGGGAAAACGGATGCCTTGAACGCATTTGGCAGCATTATTGAACACAGGCCCCTGCGGGCCCTATGAGAGGACAGGCATGGCACAGTACCGCCGCATTGGCGTCACGACGAACGGTGATGTCGCCGTTGTTTCGTTCAACGACAAGAAGATTCTCGATGAGGCCAGCATCCAGGAGCTTGGCACCGAGTTGTTCGGTCTCGTTGAGCAGCAGCAGGGGAAGGGAATTCTGCTGAACTTTATGAATGTCGAGTTTCTCTCCAGTGCCGCCCTCGGCAAGCTGATCACGCTCGACCGGAAGGTCAAAGCCGCGAAGGGTCGGCTGAAAATGTGCAACATCCGCCCCGAGATTTTCGAGGTCTTTCAGATCACCAAGCTCAATAAGGTCTTCGATATCCGCAAGGACGAAGCCGATGCCGTCAAGGCGTTCTGAGCAGAAAGACGGTCCGAAACCCCGATCGGTTGTTCTCCGCCGGCCTGCCACGATCTGAACAGACCACCATGACGCAAACGTCTCCGCAAGAAGCTGCCGAATCTGGTGGATCCGCTTGGCGGAAGGCGGTCGATCTTCCCAGCGAACGGGGTGCAAGCCGGCTGATCATGGATGAACTCCTCGACCGCCTCGGCGAGCACAGCTGGCCGAGCGCCGACATCTTTTCGATTCACCTTGCCGTCGAAGAGGCGATCGTGAACGCGATTGTCCACGGGAACAAACTTGCCGCCGACAAAAAGGTCCACGTCGAGTGCTTTGTCTCACCGACAGTTGCCCGGATCGAGATCACCGACGAGGGCGCGGGCTTCGATCCGAACCAGGTGCCCGACTGCACCCGGGAGGACCGGCTGGACGTGCCCAGTGGCCGCGGCGTGATGCTGATTCACAACTTCATGACGCGGGTGGAATACAACGAGTGCGGCAATCGGGTGCTGATGGAAAAGACCCGTGACAGCTGAGGCCTGCTACCTGTGTTTGGAGGCCGGCCGCCCGGCCAGCGCATCGGGCGTGGGCTCTTTCCGCGACTGAAACAGCGGATGACTCGATTTCAAGATCGGTATTCGGTAAATTTCGGGCGTCGGAGCAGTGCCTTCGGCAGACAGACGATCCCCGATAGCTCAATGGTAGAGCGAGCGGCTGTTAACCGCTAGGTTGTAGGTTCGAGTCCTACTCGGGGAGCTAAGGCTTTTTTCGCAAGAGCCAGCACCAAGCCGTAGGAGGTCGTAAGTCCTTTTACGGCTTGGTGTTTTGATGGGGATGCCGCTTTGACGGTGCGATGCCCCGCGACCTCCTGCGAGCGGAGAGTGAGTCGGATTCTGAGTCGTTTTTTGAGACGCCTTCAAAAGCGAACATCTCAAGTGATTGCAGAGACTCTCAGACTAGGAGCCTCGGCCGTTCGCCCATCTCAAGGTCTAGGGCTTGCCAGGGTCATCGAGACTGGCATGGTGGTCTCGCTCGTTGATCTTTGATGACCAACAAAATGATGCCACCGACTCAGGAGGAAAACCCAGACGACCGCCTTGGATTTTTGGCTGGGTGACTCAGGCTCGCTATCGATTCCCCTGCCGTGGCAAGCGATCACTCATTGCATTCCACGGTCATCGCCATCAAGGGGTTGGCCGACAAAGTGCTCAGGTGATTTCTTGGAGAGCCGTTTCAAAAAAAAACCACCCGAAGATTTCCTCCTGGAAACTCCTCGGGTGGTTTTCGGAAAAGGATGATCCTGAACTATCCAGCACGCTGGTCAGGAACGCATCTCAACAAAGCCCTCTGAAAATCTTCAGGAGTGACCTGAAGATAGTGCTTGCTCGCTACGTTCGGCGTATTCCCCAGCCAGGCACATACGATATGAATCCTGAATCCCATTCCAACCAACTCAGTCTCACGGGTTGAACGCAGGTTCTGGAACAACTTCGGCCATGGCTCGATCTTTGCCTTGTTGAGAATCCGAATCATCTGG
>CBFIHA010000080.1:0-17287 GCA_965662195.1 uncultured Pirellulales bacterium | reverse complement strand
TGAGCATCAGCAGAACGTCACAAACCTTGGCTTTGTGGCGTTCTGCCCCGGGAAAGCCGGGCAGGAAGCCCGGTCTTTCCGTAAAACGAGCTCTTTCCGTAAAGTCAGTCCCACCACCAGCGGTCTGCGGGGAGTTCGATGGCGTCGCGGGTCTTCCCCAGCCGCCCGTCTTCGTCGAAGCTCAGATTGGTCGGGTCGAGGGCCCGTCGCGGGGTCATCACCACGCCGCCACCGATCGGTGTCAGCAATCGGCTGCCCTTGCGGACGGCATTGACGGCACAGTCGATCTGCTGGGGCGGGGTGAATCGCTCGATCGCAAAGGCCGATTCATCGCGGAAGACCTCAGCCCCCCACCCGGCTCGGCCGTAGGCGTCGTGTTCCTGCAGATATGCGGCGACGATTGCGAGGTCGATCAGGGTTCGCAGCTGGGCATAGACCGGGTGACGGGCTGCAATCTGAGGGTATTTCAGCGTGAAGGCCTGGGTGAAAAGTTTGCTGGCCCGGCTCGAGCGTTGACTGCTCTTCCGGCTGCCGTCGGGCATCACCATTTCATCGGCCCCGAGAAGCTTGACGCCGGCACCGACCAGTTCGACCCCAAGGTTGTCCTCACTGACCCGCAGGCATTCGTAGTCGGGGGTGAAGTACCAGCGTTGCAGGGCATTGGCCGCCACGCTGCCTGCCGACGTCAGGTCAATCCAGGTGCTCATTTTGACCGGGGGTTTTTCGAGGCCGATGCCGATGAGTTTCATTCGGTAGTCGGCCTCGACGATCACCTGCGCATAGTGGGTCCGCGGTGAAATCCCCTCGATCGTGACCGTCTGCGGCCCGAGCGCCTCCCGCATCCCGTTGACGATTTCGAGCATGGTTCCCCGCGGATTGACCAGCCCAACTTTGTTCAGAAAGGCCTGCATGTTGGCCAGACCCTGCTGCGTTGGATCGATCGAGCAGCCGACAAGCAGGTCGGCGGGCTGGCCCGGAGCAAAGGCCCGCAGCACTGCGGCCAGATCCTCCAGCTGCACGAGGGGCGTCGTCGTTTCAACGCCGATCGGGCGGCCAAAGGCGTCGTTCACCCACGGCTCGGCCGGGCCGGCCAGAATGATTTCACCCGGCAGATCGCCCGTGGCCGGGTAGATGAAGACATACTGAATCCGGGTCAGTCCGGCGAGGTTCACCATCGCCTCGGAAAGCGGCTGGCCAGCCTCGATGGTCTCGGTCACGGCAGCCTCGAGCCGTCCAAGGGCGACCTTGCGAAACTTCGAGGGCTGCTGCAGATCGCCCGGCAGTTGCTGGGCCGCCGCCTTGCGCCGCATCCGATTGAGTGTCACGTCGGGCATGGACAGCACCCGGAGGACGCCCTGGGCATTTACGACAACGCCGGAGCCGCCAGCCTGGCTGCCGGTTCCGGCACCACCACCGGCACCGCCGGCACCAGCACCAGCACCACCACCGGCACCCGCACCACCACCGGCACCAGCACCACCACCAGCACCACCACCAGCCTGCTGGGCCAGCGCCGTGTTTGTCGCCGCGACAGTGAAGGCGAGCATCGTGATGCAGACAAAGCGGAACGCTGCCGACACCAACCGTGGGGGCAGTTTGCGGGTGAACGCCATGAGACTTCCCTCGCTGGGATGGGAGTGGCTTTGGGGTGAATCGCTGCCGTGGCCAGCCGCCCGCGTCACCGCGGTCAGCCGGGTGGGGCTGCAAGCCTTTCGGGGAGAGTAGTTCGCGGAAAAACAGGGGGCAATGCGAACTTTTTCAGCGTCCGACACGCTCGCTGGAGGGGTTTGGCCTCACGCCGACTGAAAATTCGGCCGCCGGCCGCGGCTCTGCCGCTCCTCCCGGCGGCCGGTTGAGATGGTCGCCTGCACCCGGACGGCTCCCTTGCCGAGCAGATTTTCCAGGTCGGCCAGCAGTCCGGCCGACCAGGCGACCTGGTAGCCGTCGACCTCAAGCAGGGCCCGGCGGCCGTCGGCCAGTTCGATGATCATCCGAATCGGTGTCGGACCAGCGTGGCGAGTGAGGAGTTCTTTCAGTTGATCGAGCGTGGTGGCGTCGTGGCCCGCCTCGAGGATCTTCACATGCACCGATCGGACCGGCCGGTTCCAGACCTCGGCGATCGGCACAATCTCGTTGATGATCAGATTGGTCTCCTCGCTGCCGGCCCGCCGGTCGACCGTGCCGGCCACCACCACCACGGCATCGGGAATGAGCTGCTCGCCGAGCCGGGCATACTCCTCCGGCCAGCAGATGCTGCGGACCAGCCCGTCCATGTCCTCAAGGTCGAACATGCCGTAGCGAGTGAAGGTCGACCCCGGCCGCGGCTGCTTGGTGTTGGAGAGTTTGAGGGCCCCGACCAGCCCGCCCATCACAACGTCACTGCGAGGCTCGGCGTTGCCGACCTCGGCCGAACCATGGGTGCAGACGGCCTGCAGGATCGACCGGTACTCGGCCAGCGGGTGGCTGTGGACGTAGTAGCCGAGCACCTCTTTTTCATAGGACCGCATTTCCATGTCGGTCAACGGCGGAACCTCGGGCAGCGTGGCGACCGGCTCCTCGGCCGCCGGCTCGGCCTCTTCAAAGGCCGCGAAGAGATTTTTCTGGCCACTCTTTCGGTCGGCCAGCCGGGCCGCCCCGGCGGCGATTGCCCTTTCGATGCCGGCGAACAGCGTTCCGCGATGGCCGTCAGGAGGCAGCAGGCTGTCGAGGGCTCCCGCCTTGGTCAGGTTTTCGAGCGCCGTCTTGTTGACCACCGACCCGTCGACCCGGCCGCAGAGGTCGAACAGATCGCGGAAAGAGCCGCGGGCGGCACGCTCGGCCACGATCGCCTCGGCAGCCTGGCGACCGCAGCCCTTGATGGCCGACAGGCCGAAAAGGATGGTGCCCTCCTGGGCCGTGAACTCGACATCCGAACTGTTGACGTCAGGCGGGGTGACGTCAATGCCCATGCGCCGGCAGTCCTCGATGTGCTCGACGACGGCGTCCTTCTTCTTGAAGTTCCGGCCGGGGATGTCGCCCGAGAGCAGGGCCGCCATGAATTCGGTCGGGTAGTGGGTCTTCAGGAAGGCGGTCTGCCAGGCCAGCAACGCGTAGGCGGTGGAGTGACTCTTGTTGAAGCCGTAGCCGGCGAACTTTTCGATCAGCCCGAAAAGACCGGCCGCTTCCGACTTGCCCAGCCCCTTGGCCTGGGCCCCCGCGACGAACTGCTCGCGGAAGGCGGCGATTGTCTCGTGCTTCTTCTTGCTGATCGCCTTGATGCAGGTGTAGGCCTTGGACAGCTCGATGCCACCGAGTCGCTCCAGGATCCGCATCACCTGTTCCTGGTAGACCATCACGCCGTGGGTCTCTTCCAGCAACTCCTTCATGACCGGGTGGGGATACTCGGCCTGCTGCCGGCCATGCTTGACCGCCACATAATCGTCGACCATGCCGCCCTCGAGCGGACCGGGCCGGTAGAGGGCGTTGACGGCGACAATGTCGAGGAAGTGGTCGGGCTTCATCCGTTGGAGCAGGTCGCGGATGCCGCCGCTTTCCAGCTGGAAGATGCCTTTGGTCTCACCCCGGCAGAGCAGCGCGAAGGTCGCAGCATCGTCCAGCGGGAGGGCCAGGGGGTCGAGCTGTTCCCCCCGCGTCCGCGCGATGATCTCGAGTGTCTTCGAGACGATGGTCAGGTAGCGGAGGCCGAGGAAGTCCATCTTCATCAAGCCCGCCCGCTCAACATCATTCATCGACCACTGGGTGATCACCTCCTCCTTGCCGGTCACCCGCTGCAGCGGCACGTACTCCACCAGCGGCCGGTCGGCGATCACGACGGCGGCGGCATGGGTGCCAACATTCCGGGCCAGGCCTTCGATCCGGCCCGCCAGGTCGACCAGTTCGCGAACCTGCGGGTCAGCCTCGCAGGCCTCGGCCAGTTGCGTGCCGGGGGCGGTTGCCTCCGCCAATGAGATTCCCAGTTGATCGGGCACCAGCGACACGATTTTGTCGACCTGGGGAATCGCAACGCCGAGGGCCCGCCCGACATCGCGGATCGCCGCCCGCGCCGCCAGTGTGCCGAAGGTGCCGATCTGGGCGACATTGGCCTCGCCGTACTTCTGCTTGACGTACTCGATGACCTCACCCCGCCGCTCCTTGCAGAAGTCGATGTCGATATCGGGCGCTTCCAGCCGGCTGACATCGAGAAACCGCTCGAAGAGGAGGTCGTATTCCAGCGGACAGACATGCGACAGATGCAGTGCATAGGCGACCAACGCCCCGACGCCGCTGCCACGGGCCGAGGCTGGAATGCCCCGGTCGCGGGCGTGCCGGACAAAGTCCCAGACGATCAGGAAGTAGCTGGCGAAGCCGAGCGTGTTGATCACGCCAAGTTCCCGATCAAGTCGCTCCAGGACGCTGGGATGCAGTTCGCCCCCCGGCGCGTCCGCCCACCGCTTTGGCAGGCTGGCGTAACGTTCCCGCAGCCCTTCGATGCAGAGGTGGTGGAGTTCGTCCGAGGCGGTGCGGCCGTTCGGTAGATCGAAACCTGGAAAGTGCCGCTTGCCCAGTTCCAGTTCAATCGCTACCGAGTCGGCGATCTGCTGGCTGCGGCCGACGGCATCGGCGACCCAGTTGCGGTCGTGGCCGGCGAAGGACTCGTACATTTCGGCCGGGCTCTTGAGATAGAACTCGGTCGAATCCATCCGCATCCGGGAGGTGTCGTTGCGGAACCTGCCGGTGTTGACACACAGCAGGATGTCCTGGGCCTCGGCATCCTCGCGGTTGACATAGTGGCAGTCGCAGGTAGCCACCGGCGGAATGCCCAGTTCCCGGGAGATCTCGATGGCCGCGTCGGTCACCTGCTGCTGCAGTTCCAGGCCGTTGTCCTGCACCTCGATGAAGTAGCGATCACCGAAGACCTTCTGAAACCAGCCGGCGATCTGCCGCCCCTGCTCCAGCGACTCCTGCTGTGCCCGCGATGAGCCGATCAGGGCTCGGCTGAACTCACTCGACAGGCAGCCCGACAGGCAGATGATGCCGTCGGCATGGGCTGCGAGAATCTCCTTGTCGATGCGGGGTTTGAAGTAAAAGCCCTCCAACGAGGCCTTGGTCGCCAGCCGCAGCAGGTTGGCGAAGCCCTCACGATCCTGGGCCAGTAGCGTCAGGTGATAACTCGCCTCTTTCTGGCTGCCACCATCCTTCTGAAATCGGCTCCCCGGGGCGATGTAGGCCTCGTAACCGATGATCGGATTGAGGCCCGCCTTGGTGGCCTTGCTGTAGAACTCGACCGCACCGTGGAGGTTGCCATGGTCGGTGATGGCCAACGCGGTCATGCCCAGTTCGGCGGCCCGGCCGACGAGCCGGTCGATGGAACTGGCCCCGTCCAGCAGGCTGTAGTGGCTGTGGCAGTGGAGGTGCGCGAACGGTTGGGTGGTCTGGGTGGTCGCTTCCATCGGCGGGCTCGTCCCTGGGCAACGCGGGTGGATGAAACAGGCGGCATCTGCTGCCGCGGTGGGCTCAGTCGGCCGGCGGTTCGGCAATCAGTCGCAGCAGTTCGGCGAGCCGGGCCTGCAGGTCGAGCAACCCCTGCCAGGGGGCAAAGTCGATTTCGACCTTCTCGTGGCCGGGCCGCATCACCGCCCCATCGGCCGTTTCACGGAGCACCGCCTGTACATAGTCGAGCAGTTCACTCAGTTCGGCCGACTGGGCCGGGCTGAGGTGCTCCGGCAACGGCGGCGGCCCGCCTGGCAGCAGCGGCAGCCGGGCCTCGCCAAGATCCTCAATGACATCGGAGTGATGATCGCTGGCCCGCTCGAGCCGCCGCTGCATGGCTTTGGCTCGCTCCGCTCCGTTCCCAGGGTCTTTTTTGGCGATCTCGGCGATCCGGCGGTCGATGTCGCTGTGCGAACCGACCAGCAGGACCGACCTTCCCAGGGCAATCATGTCACCGTCGCGGAGGATGCGGACATGGATCTCCTCGCCGTTGACCTTCGTGCCGTTGGTGCTGTCGAGGTCGGTTAGCACGATCTTCTGGTTGTCGGCCTGGAGTTTGAGATGGTAGCGGCTGATCCGCTCGTCGTTGAGCTGGATCGTGTTGCCCTCCTCACGGCCGACCGTCACCGGCGTCGGTACCTCGCTGTAGACCCTTCCCCGGTCGGCACCGTGCAGCACGCGGAGAGTGACGCTGGACATTGCGGCAGACAACGGGAAACGAAATACAAACGACCGAATCGGCTATCGTTGCTCACCGGGCGGGGTTGGTCAATCCAATGGCCACCTACTGCGGGGATGGCCCGATCGATGGCCAACCGCCGCCCCGGTGCTTCCCGCGGGGGGATCCGTGCTGTGGCCCGGGTCTGATAGACTCCGATGCAGTGGTGAAAAATTCCGCTGCCGCCCAAAGCGGTGACGACCAGCCCCGAAGCCTGTTGGTGGTTTCGGGGTTGCTCAGGTGGAACAGAACCAATCGCGACCTTTTCAAAGCCAACGCACACGCGTCCGTAGCTCAATTGGATAGAGCATCGGTCTTCGGAACCGAGGGTTGGGGGTTCGAGTCCCTCCGGGCGTACTCGTTGTCGGCTGCTGGTGGAGCGTGGCCGGTTCGGCTGTCTGTCGGCCGCCCCTCGGCGTCGAAAAAATCGACCCTGCCCTCGCGGTCACCGGGGGTGGTGCCGATGGAAATTGTGTCGGTTCCGCTGCCGTCCTTGATTTCGATCCGGCCGCCGCCGCCGTTGACCACCCGGCCCATGTGAATCAGGACCGTGCCGTCCTCGGCTTCGATCCGCAACTCCTGGCAGCGAATCTGCGCCGCGGTGAGTGTGTCGGTCACGAGTTCCGGTTCGGGGACACCGGCCGCCCGCACCGCCAGACCGATCGCCAGCAGGAGCAGCGGGTAGACCGTCCAACGCTCACGACTGGTCATGGATATCCTTCCCGGCGGGGAGCCGTTGCTCAATCGCCATGGAGTTTGCGGAGCCGGCCCGAGAGCCGCAGGATGAGTTGGACCCGTTCAAAAATGTCGAGCCAGTCGGCCACGACCGCGGCGACCGCCTCGTCGGCCGGTGGCACCAGGCCGGTGGGGCAGCTGGTCCCCAGCTGATCGGCCACCGCCCGCCGATAGGCCGCCAGCGTCCGGTCGCCATGGAAGACCACCGGGTGGAAGTCTTCACTGAGAAACAGGGCGACCGGCACCCGCTGGCCACCGCAGACGGTGAGATGGGCCGCGATCTCCGGCCGGGCGTCACGGTCAAGGAAGCGGACATCAATCAGGGGTGAGGCCGCGGCGAACCGGGTGAAGATCGGGCACTGATTGACGCAGTCGCCGCACCAGGCCCCCGCCACCACCAGCACCGGCATCCGGCGAACGAAACTGCCCAGCAATTCCGTCTGTGCCGGAGACAGGCTGACCTGGTCGTGGAAGGCTTCCCAGCGGCTCCGCTGATCGGGCGTGGCATGAACGTTGAGAAAATCGGTGTAGGGAAGTGCCAGGTCGAAGGCGGCCTGCCAGGCTGCTGCTGTCGGGGGCTTACCTGCCTCCGGAATCGGTGGTTGGGGCGGTGCGATGGTCTGGCTGGCGGTCACGGCGATCCTTCCTGCTGATTGGCTTGGCCCACCCGATCCAAACGGGCTGACCTGAGCAGCAAGCTTAGCAGCCCGAGGGAGAAAGTGACTGCCGCTGGAAACAGCAAAAAAAGCCGAAAATTCCCGCAATGCACCGCTGGTATCGGCCTTGACCCGGCCCGCCGGGCGTCCCTAGTGTCCGGCCATCTGAGGCCGAGAGCCTCAGACCGCGACTCGGAGGCGGGCCCGAGCCCCTTCGGATTGCGACAGCCGACCAATCGCTCCCGGAAACGGTTCAGGTTCTCCGCCCCCCTGGGGCCTGGGCCGTTCCGGGGGCCTTTTCTGCCCGCGGCCGCCTGGCCGCAGAGCCTGTGGAACGTGCCACAGCGCCAGTCCGCGTCGGCCCGATAGACTTCGGCAGTGGCAGCGGTGAACGACCTGCACCGCAGCCACCACGTTTCCTACCGAGCCCAGTGCGGAGTCCGATGGCCGAGCCAGCAGAATTACCACCGTCGCCCCCCGAAATTCCACGGTCGACGCCCCCTGGGGCCGCGCGAATCATCCGGCTGATCATCGGCGGGCTGATTGTCTGGGGCGTTGCCCAGGCGATCGGTGCCTACACCCTCAACTACAACCCCCTCCGACCGCTGATTGTGCTCGCCTGCGTGGCAGCCTTTCTAGCCTTCTGGCTGTCGCTGCTGGCCCTTTGGCAGAAACGGCATGGCGGGGGGAAGTCCCCCCGGCCTCCTGTTTGAATTCTGCCCGTTGTGACCGATTCAGTCGGAGGCCGGCCCCTGGGTGGTGGCCCTGATGGCGGTGCTCGAGACATCCATCCGAAACTCCCGCTCGGAGACGAAGTAGGTCACTTCCTTGAGTTTCTTGGGCAGATCGGCCTGAGCGGGGCTTTGAAACTCGCCGTCCTGTTCCCGGCCAAAGACGATCAGCCCGCGGGTCTTGCGGCAGATGGTGCGGAGGGCGGCGTCAGCCTGCTTCTGCGCGCCGCCGTAGTAGCGGGGGTCGGCCAGCCGCAGGTAGGTATCGGCCCCCATGACAAAGGTCGACTCGGGGAAGAGTTCAATCTTTTCGACGAAGGTGGCGGCCCGGGACAGCCAGAGCGGCCGGCCGTCAAACTGGGCCGTCCGGCGGGAGAGTTCGATGTAGTCAAGCATCGGCTTGTCGACGTTGGTCACCGACAGTTCCCACTCGACGGGCCGTTCAGCAATCTCCTCGGCGATCCGGGCCATGGCCAGATGGCCCTCATGAAGTGGAGCAAATGACCCACTGAACAGCAGCCGGCCCGTCACCCGCCGCCGGGGTTCATCGGCGGGCAGGATGGTCTCAGCGTCTGCTCCGTCCGACCCGCCGGCCGCCACCGCGGCGGCAGTGGCCGAGAACAGCTGCCGCCAGGCGGCCGGGGGATGGCAGTGTTCGCGGACGACATGTTCCCCCGGCAGCAACAGGGCATTGAGTTCATCCCGCCAATCGGCAGCCGGCTCCCCGGTGGTCTCGGCAAGCAGCAGATCGAGGCAGAGCACCGCCGCCAGCCGCTCCTCCTCAACCCGGGACCGGGCGGCTTTTTCAAGGACGAGGGTAGCGGTGCTCGTGCCGGCAAGCCGGTGCAGGGCCGTATGCAGCCGGTGCTGTCCCCGCTTGGGCTGGAGCGAACGAAGGCTGCCCGTGATGGCCAGCCCCACTGCCTGATCGGCCGTTGCCCCAACCGCCATGCTCCGCTGCCAGGCGGCCACCGCCAGCCGCCGGGCGGTGAGATCACTGCAGTACGATTCCTGGCCACCACCGAGCAGGCGGTCGATGGCGGGCCGGGCGTAGGGGACGACTGCCTCGAGCACCACCTCACTCGCCCCGGGCTCGGTCAGCAGGAGGGGAATCGCCTCCGAGCCACCGCCGGTTGCCACCAGCACCAGCCGGGCGTCGGCGCGGCGGAGCAGTTCAATCGGCGAAGCGGCGGTTGGGTGTGGCATGGGAGCAGGCCGGCCGGGTCAATTGGTTGCTGGACGGACATCCTGGCGAGCATTTTCGTAAGCCCTCTATTCTGCCTGACGGGGTCGCGAAGGAAAGCTGGCTGGCGGGACGAAAACCAGCAGGCTGGAGAACAGCCCTCCCGGTCAATCCTGTTGGGTTCCCGCAATTGGTTGGTTTTTAGCCTGCGGCAGATCCGGCGAAGCCCCGGCTGCAAGCCCCGGGGATTGCTGCCGCCGATCACCCAGCGGCAGCATTTTTGACGGTGCTGTCCTGCCACCCACGCTGCCGGCGTCGGGTTTGGCCGCAGAAACTGATCGGGTTCTGCCGATGATATCGATGAGGGAGATGGCTCGAATGCAGGGAGGACGACGATGCTGCGGAGTAACGCCGCTTGGATGCCGCTGGCAATGACCTGGTTGATGGTTTCGACGGGAGCCGCTCAGCTCCCAGAACCCGATCGCCCAGCTTCTGTGCCGGCCGCGACTGAGGTGGTCGAGCGGGCCGAGCCGTCTGATCCCAACCAGACAGGCTTTGAGGTTCCCCCCGACGCCACCCCCCAGTCGTTGCTCGAAGAACTGGTTCCGGATCGCAATGACTCGCCCGGCGACTGGTTCGCCCCGCTGGAGCGGCTCTATCGGTGCGGGGAACCACGGATCCTCTGTCCGCTGGTGCCGCCACCGCCCTGTCATCCGACTCAGCCTCCAGCCCCCGCCGATCTGGTCGGCGTTCCTGGATCGCCAAGCAGTGGCCCGCTCTACGAAGGACCGTGCAAGCCCCGGGCCGGGAGCCGTGACCACTGCCGCTGGCCGACGCTGCGGCGGCTGCACGACGGTTTCGTGGACCGCTTCTATTCACCTGACTATTGGCCGAAGTAACCCGCGGCGGTCCGGCGCGACAGCCAGGCCTCCGGCAGGCTTGGCATCGGGGCGTCGATTCGGCAAGAATCTGCCGTCGGTCCGGCCACCGGGCTGGTTGCCGCGCCGCGACATTCGCCGCTCCGCTACCGGCGGCCGACAATACGCCGTCACGGTTTTCCGGGCCATCGCGATGCCGGGACGGCGGGCCGCAATCCGAGGAGATCGAGCATGCGAGTAGCCATTATCGGTATCGGGGCGATTGCGGGCATGCATGCCAGGGCGCTGGGCGATATCCCCGGTGTTGAGCTGGTGGCGGCGACCTGTCGTACCGAGGCCAAGGGCCGGCAGTTCGCCGAGCAGTTCGGCTGTCGCTGGTATGCCGACACGGCCAGCATGCTCCGCCGCGAAAAGCCCGACGCGGTCACGATTGCCACGCCATCGGGAGCGCACCTGGAGACGGCCCTCAAGGCGATCCGCAAGGACATTCATGTCATCTGTGAAAAGCCGTTGGAGATCACCACCCGACGGATCGACCGGATGATCGCCGCCGCTGACAAGGCCGGCGTGGCCTTGGGGGCGATCTTTCCGCAGCGGTTCAACCCGGTGATTCAGACAGTCCAGGCGGCTGCGGCGGCGGGCCGGTTCGGTGATCTGGCGGTGGCAGCCAGTGCTGTGCCCTGGTGGCGGGACGATGCCTACTACGGCCCCGGGCGCTGGCAGGGCACGCTTGCCCTCGACGGCGGCGGGGCGCTGATGAACCAGTCGATTCACGGAGTCGATGCCCTGCAGTGGATCGCCGGAGCGACCATGCCGGGCCTGCCGCCAGAGGCCAACCCGGTGGAGAGCGTGGCCGCCTTCACGGCGGTCAGGGCCCACGACCCGGAGCGGCTGGAGGTGGAGGACACCTGCGTGGCGGTCCTGAAGCTGAAGAACGGCTGCCTCGGCCAGCTACTGGCGGCCACCAGCCTCTACCCCGGCCGGCTGCGACGGTTCACCTTCGGGGGCCGCGATGGGACGGCGGAGATCGAGGAAGAGCAACTGGTCACCTGGCAGTTCCGTGAGAGCCTGCCCGACGACGAGGCCACCCGCGCACGCTTCGGCGGTGCCAGCGGCACCTCGGGTGGGGCTGCTGACCCGATGGCGATTGACTACTCCTGCCACACCCGGAACTTCAGCAGTTTTTTCGACGCCCTTGCCGGTGGTCGCCGCCCCACCCTCGACGGCCGGGAAGGCCGCAAGGCGGTGGCCATCATTGAAGCCTGCTACCGGTCGGCCCGGACCGGCCGCATTGTCCACCTCAAAGACTGATGCCTTTCCCCGGAACTGCCGGGGCTGCTGGCTGCCCCCAAGGAATTCCTCACCATGCGATACGGCATTTGCAACGAGACGTTCGGCAACTGGCCGCTGAAGCGGGCCTGTGAGTTTGCCGCCGAGTGCGGCTACACCGGCATTGAGATTGCCCCTTTCACCCTCGGCAGCGATCCGCGGGAGATCTCAGCGGCCCAGCGGGGCGAGCTGCGGCGGACGATCGCCCAGGCGGGGCTCGACTGCATCGGTCTGCACTGGCTGCTGGCCAAGACCGAGGGCTTTCACGTGACCGATCCGGACCAGACGGTTCGTGACCGCACCATTGCC
Organism: uncultured Pirellulales bacterium; assembly: GCA_965662195.1. GTDB lineage: Bacteria > Planctomycetota > Planctomycetia > Pirellulales > UBA1268 > UBA1268. Next base: position 5,279 of record CBFIHA010000080.1, on the reverse strand, counting down.
TATCTCGGTGAACTGGCCCGGCTCTGCCGCGACATTGGTGGTCGCATTCTCGTCTTCGGTTCACCCCAGCAGCGAAGCCTGCTGCCCGGGGTGAGCCCCGGGCAGGCGGAGGAGTTTCTCCAGGACGTTTTCAGCAGGCTGGTGCCACTGCTGGAGGAGACCGATACCGTGCTGGCCCTCGAGCCGCTGGCCCCAATCGAGACCGATGTGCTCAACACCGCGGCCGACGCCTGTCGACTGATCGACGCGATCGGCTCACCCCACGTGAGACTGCACCTGGATGTCAAGGCGATGTCCTCCGAGGATCGGCCCATCCCGGAGATCATCCACGCCAGTGCCGCATACCTTGAACACTTCCATGCCAACGACGTCAACCTTCAGGGGCCCGGCTTCGGAGCGGTTGAGTTTGGACCGATCTTTCAGCCGCTCCGGGAGATCGCCTACAGCGGCTGGGTGAGTGTCGAGGTGTTTGACTACACACCGGGGGCCGAACGGCTGGCCCAAGAGAGTATCGCCTTCATGCAGCGGGTCGAGGCAGAGCTGGAGTAGCCATCATCCGGTTACCGGCAGCCTGGCTCAGAGTGAGGCAGCGTCTCGCTGCGGGCAGCCCGTGGCGGTGGCCTCAGCCTCAATCTGCAAGGTGGCGTGGGCGATGGTGTACTGCTCGGCCAGTACGGCTCGGGCGGCGGCGAGCGACGCCTGCCGGTCACCGTCGGGTACCACGAGATGCGCAGTCAGAATCACCTCCGAGGTGCTCGTGCTCCAGACATGCAGGTCGTGCACCTCGCTGACCCCGTCGACCGCCATGAGCGATGCCGTGAGCTTTTCCACGTCGATCCGCCGCGGTACCGCATCCATCGCCAGGCCGATGCTCTCGGTGAACAGGTCCCAGGTGCCCCAGACGATCACCGCCATGATCACGATGCTGACCACCGGGTCGATCCAGGCCAGCCCCGTCGCCATGATTGCCACCCCGGCCACCACCACCCCGACCGACACCGCCGCATCGGCCGCCATGTGCAGGAACGCGCCGCGCACATTGGCGTCACTCTGGCTGCCCCGCATGAACAGGAGCGCTGTGGCGGTGTTGATTGCCACGCCGATGGCCGCCACCACCACCATGGTCAGCCCGGCCACGGGGGCGGGTTCACTGAAGCGGCGGACCGCCTCCCAGAGGATCGCCCCGCAGGCCGCTAGCAACAGGACGGCATTGGCGAAGGCGGCATAGATCGTCGCCCGCCGCAGACCAAAGGTGAATCGCCGGGAGGGGGGGCGGCGGGCAAGCAGGCTTGCCCCCCAGGCCAGCAGTAGCCCGACAACGTCACTGGCGTTGTGCCCGGCATCGGCCAGCAGGGCGAGTGAGCCACTGAAAAATCCAAAGACAAGTTCCACCACCACGAAGGCGACGTTCAGCCCGACGCCAATCATCATCGCCCGGTCGAGCCGATCGGGCGTCATGCCATGGGCATGATGGTGGCCGTGGTGATGGGCGTGGTCGCAGGTCATCGGAATTGCCGTGGCGGAATCGACGGGGCGACCACCGTCGCAGCCCGGAAACGTGTAGGATCATACGCCATTGGGCCCTGGTTTGCCGTCCCCGCTGACGGCCGCCCGACGGAAATCAACGGCGGGCAACAAAGGGACCTTCAGGAGACGCTGCGATGGCCGAACAGATGCGGGTGGCGGTGATTGGCAGCAGCAAGGCCGGGGGCTGGGGCCATGACATCGATCAGCTTTTTAGCGGCCTGCCCAGCGTGCGGGTGGTGGCAGCAGCCGACGACACCGAGGCCGGCCTGGCCGCGGCCCTTGCCCGACACGGGCTGCCCGGCGGCGATGCCACCGGCTTTCGCGACTGGCGAAAGATGCTGGAGGTCGCCGGCCCGGACATCGTCGCGATCTGCCCACGGCACATCGACCGCCACGCCGAGATGGCTCTTGCCGCAGTGGCCGCGGGGGCCCGCGGCATCTTCATGGAAAAACCCTTTGTGCCGTCATTGGGGGAGGCCGATGCGGTGGTGGCGGCCTGCCAAAAATCTGGTGCCAAGCTTGGCCTTGCCCTGGTCAATCGGCACTGCCCAACCATTGCCGCCGTCAACGGCCTGATTGCCGACGGCAAAATCGGTCGGCTGCTCGAACTGCGGGCCCGTGGCAAGGAAGACAGCCGTGGTGGCGGCGAAGATCTCTGGGTGCTCGGACCGCACGTGCTCGACCTGATGACCCACTTTGGCGGTGCCCCCCGGTGGTGTGCGGCCACCGTCACCAGCGGCCGGAGGCTGATCGAGCCTGGCGATCTCGCCCCGGGCCCGGAAGGCCTGCCCCCAATTGCCGGCGATGCCATCGCCGCCAGTTTCGGGCTGGCCGACGGCTGCACTGGTTATTTCGCCAGCGTTCGGGAGGCCGGGTTCAAGCAGCCCAACTTCGGGCTGACACTCCTGGGCACCAAGGGGGAAATACACATTCGTCCCGATCATGTGCCGCAGGCATTTTTTCGGGCCGCCCCGGCCTGGCGGATGAGCCGGCCCTACCCGTGGACACCGATCGGCCCCGAGGGACTCGCGGCCGATCTCTCCGAGGCGGGCGTCGACCGCTCTGCTGAACGGGCCGGCTGGGGCCGGCTGGCGGTGGCTGACCTGGTCGACGCCATCCAGACCGACCGCGAGCCCGAGACCGGCATGTTCGCCGGGCTCACGCTGACCGAGATGAACACGGCGATCTATGCCGCCTCCCTCACCGGCCGTCGGATCGAATGGCCGCTCGATCGGGCCGGCATGGCAGCGGCGCTGGCTGGCTGACCAGCCCCCGGTTCCACGCATTTCGGTGGCAGCAGGGATTTCTGCAGCCCGCTACTGCCTGCGGGCCACCGGCACCGCCTTCGCCCGGGGCTGCCGCGGCTGGCTGCTGCCGATGTTGGCCGGCGGCGGAGCGATCGGCTGCACGGCAATTCCGTACATCGACGGCAGCACGGCCTCAAATTCAGACGTCGTGTTGAGATCTTGCTCGGGCAGTAATGGCGGTCCGAGGGTGACGGTCGCCGGCTGAATCAAGTCGCGGCACCAGATGTCGTAGGGAATGGCCAGGGTTCCCCAATCGTCGGGCTGAAGACCACGGGTGACTGTTGTCGGTGACCAGCCGGTGGAGAGAATGCGGCGTCCGGTGTTGACGAAGTCGCGGGCCAGCCAATCGGGTGGGCTGTGCCGGGCGTCGTAGAGGATATAGATCCGGCTGGGTTGCGACGTCGCAAAATTCAGCCGGAAGTCCTGCCGGAACCGATGCCGCTGAAAGGTCTGAACCAGGTCGGCACCGACCAGTTCATCGGGGAAGACGTCGCCCGGCTCGGCCTGCCAGCGGGTCTCTCGCCGGTCGCGGAAGGCCCGCACCCCGTCCCGCATGCCGCAGGGCACAAGACCGTAGAACCGTCGCAGCTTTGGCCCCTCGACGTTGTCGCTGACGCCATTGATGACTGCTGCTTGACGACTGTCACCAAGGCCGCGATTCCGGATTTCGACGCTGTGGAGCCGGCGGGGGGCCTGTGACTTCGTCAGCCGGACCGCTTCGCCGTCGAACAGGTTGACCGCACCGGACTGCTTGTGCCGGAGTTCCACCTGCCCAGAGAAGACCGCCACCCGGACCTCACCATCGGCCGAAGCGTTGACCGAAAACTTGGTGCCCAGATCAACCACTTCACCGGCGGGCGTGACAACCGTGAAGCCGAACCCCTCTTCCCCCACATCGACGTCGACTCGGCCCCGGGAAAGATGGAGCCGCATCGGATGTTCGAAGCGTGCCATCAGGGGCGCCTGGCACTCCAGCCGCACCCCTGAACCAAGCTTCAGATCGACCGTTCCCTCGGGCAGGACAAGGGCCCGCAGATTGAGCCGATCACCGGCCGCGAAGGCGGTCGTGCCCTCGGTCCGGTCAACCTCGACCAGCACCGGCTCGCCGATGGCGGCGGCATTCCAGACGCCTCCCGCCACAAGGCTGGCCACCAGCAGGGAACAGGCGAGGATGATGCGAACGGATCGGCCCGACCAGATCGACCGGCCACCAGCAGCGTCGTAAGCCGGCTGAACCACTGGGCGATCGGCTGCAGCGGTTCCGAGAATTGCCGCCCTAACCTTCTGCACGAAGGCCGGCCGGCTGGTCTCAGCTTCGATCGCCACCCGCACCGCATCGACGAAAGCGTTGGCTTCTGGTCCCGCCTGATCCAGGAGCATGGCGTCAATGGCCAGGTGCTGCTCGAGGCAGGCGACCATTTCTGGATGCTGGCGGAGGGTCTCGGCCACCAGAGTGGCATCACCGGGCAGCGGCTCGCCGTCGACAATCCTTCCGATTGCCTGCTCGCTCATTTTCGCGAGGGCATCGGCTCGATCATCAGGAGGATTGGTGGCGTGCATGGTGGCGGCGGCTGCGAGTAGACCGTTGGAGTGTGACCGAAAAGACGACAGGAACAATATTGAATGAAAGTTCGTTCAGTGACGCTGGGATCAGGGCGTGTTGTCAGCCGCTGGCGTTTCCGAGCCGTTCCTGGATGCAATTGAACAGGGCGGCCCGGAGGCGAAACAGGATTTGGCTGACGTTGTTGGCATTGGTGTTTTCGTAGGCGGCGATGACGCCGAGGGAGAGCTGCTCAAAGTACCGCTGCTGGACGAGGCGGCGGCTGCGCTCGGGCAATTCCCTGAGGCAGTGCCGCAGCGCCGCCACCTGTTGCTCCCGTTGTTCGGCCTGCTCGACCTCGGCAGAGGGGTGCGTGGCCTTCTCATCGGCCCGGCTCAGCAGGAACTCGGCAACCTCATTGGCCAGGACCCGCCGGCGACCCTGACGCCGCAGTTCATTCCGCACGAGGTTGCGGGCAATGGTCCGCAGCCAGGCCCCAAAATTGGTGCCCCGTTCGAACATTGCGAGCTTTTTGTAAGCCACCACGAATGTCTCCTGGGCGATGTCGTCGACCGACTCTGGCCGCACGCCCAACATCCGGATGAATCCACGCAGGCCGGACTGTTCCAGTTCGACCTGCTGGATGAACCAATCATTGTCGGGCGTCTTTTTTGGCATACCCGGAGTGTATGTGCGCTGCTGTCCGGCCCTTACAAAAATCGTCCGCATTCGCGGGCAGGGTCCATGGAGGGCTTTTTTAATGGACACCCGGCGGCAGGAAAGCCGGGCAGGAAGCCCGGTCTTTCCGTGAAGCCAGCTTCAGCCGCCGCCGGTCGGGAATACCCGTGCCGACTCGCTGGCCGTTCACGTCGGCCTTCCTGGCCTCCGTTCACTGCCCGTCCGCT
>CBFIHA010000079.1:0-17490 GCA_965662195.1 uncultured Pirellulales bacterium | reverse complement strand
GCATGTTGTCTGGCTGCGCTGCATCATAATCATTGATCTGAAGGTTGGAATTTGCTTCGTCGAAAATCGTCACCCAGTTATAGGCATGCGGTTCACTATGGAATCCAGCACCATTCGAGCCCAGCCAGTTGCCCGCTTCGTGATTGCCGTGATCGCTACTCTCGTAGTCTCTTTCTCCAACAAGCAGCGTGGACGAGGTGCCGTCTGTGATTTTGCTCATCGTTAGTTTGATTCTTGGGAAGAGTACGCCGTTGTACCAGGCGTTGTAGGCACTAATGTTGGCCGAGCTGTCGTCATGAAAACAGTGACTCTGTCCGGCTGCCGCGCCGCCAAAAGCATTCATGATCTTCTGGGTGCCAGCATTTCCAACGTAATTCGAAGTGGCAACCCGCCAATTGTTATTAGGCCCCATGTACCGCCCCCTCTCGTTATTTTCGTCAGGACCAATGTCTGAGGGGCAGCGGTGGGCTGCAATTTTGGTTCGCCCCGCAGTTAGGGCAGTGGCAGCAGTAGTTGAAGAACTTCCAACATTCAATGTCGATGCCAGCGTCGATTCTTCCATGAATTGAAGAATGAATGATCCCCACGCCCAGCCACCGCCATTGTTTTGGGCCTGCCCGCACTGGATGCCGGGCGGGAAAGCACGAAACGCATCGTGGTGGTTGTGGAGGGCAAGGCCGATCTGTTTGAGGTTGTTGGTGCAAGAAACCCGCCGGGCCGCCTCGCGGGCTTGCTGCACCGCTGGCAGCAGCAGTCCGACGAGGACGCCGATGATGGCGATCACGACGAGCAGCTCAATGAGCGTGAAGGCCGAGCGACGCTTCATTTTTGGTGCGGTTACAATCATGAAAACCTCCTGAAACGGATGCCTGAGCGATTCGCCGGCCCCCCGACAACGAGCCGAAACATGAAGCTGAACGGATCGGACGTGCCAACACGTTAGTTCGACAACGTCCCGCCCAATTGCTATAAGAATTTGATTATTATCGGCTGGTGGGCGGCGGCGGGCCATCGTGTGAACACATGATCCAGAGGAAAAAATTTTACCGAGGGTGAGGCCCGCCCGTCGGGAAGGATGGTGGCAAGGTCCGCCGTCGCAGCCTGCGGTGGCGGATTATTTCCACCGTCTGCTAGCCGCCGAGGCCCGATGGCCCGAGGATTCCCCTGCGGTAGGCCTCGCTTACCGCGGCAGGGGCGTTGGGGACATGCAGCTTGGCGTAGATGTGCGACACATGGGTGTCGACGGTTGAATAGCCGATTCCCAGACGGGTGGCGATCTCCTTCTTCAGCAGCCCCTCGGCCAGCAGTTCAAGAATCTCCCGCTCGCGTTCGGTGAGCGGGCCGCTTGGTGTGGCCGCCGGATGCCGCATGCGTTCGAGCAGGAAACGGGCAACCGTCTTGTCGAGCGAGCCTCCCCCACTCGCAACCGTACGAATGCCATCGGTGATCTGCTGGAGGCTGGCATCCTTGAGCAGATAGCCTGAGACCCCCGCAGTGATCGCCCGCACGATGTTCTGCGGATCATCCGATTGCGACAGCACGATGATCCGCGTTGCGGGGGACGCGGCATGGATCAGCGGAATGGCGTCGAGTCCGTTCATGCCTGGCAGCCGCAGGTCGAGCAGCAGGATGTCGGGCTGGTCAGCGGCCGGCGTTGCCTCGAGTGTTCGCAGGGCGATTTCGGTGGTGCCGAACTGGCCAGTCAGAACCATGTCATCCTGATCGTTCACCGCCAGGGTGAGGACGTCACGATAGGCCGGGTTGTCCTCAACCACCATGAGCTTGATGGAGGCGGTCCGGCTGGTGTCAGCGGTCATGGGAAAAACTCCTCGGAGGCGTGAGCATCATACGGCGGGCCAGCGGGGACGGGTGCGGGTTCGCAGCGTCACTCGGGTACCGCCACCGATACGCTCGGCCGCCACCAATGAGCCACCCAGCAGCCGGGCCCGCCGCAGAAGTGAGGCAGGGGCGTGCTCGCCCCGGCTGGCAGCAGGCTGTTGGTCAAGGCCGCGGCCGTTGTCCGAAACGGCCAGCACTAATTCCCGGTCGGTGGCCAGCAGTTCGGTTTCGACCCGCGTGGCACCAGAGTGGCGGATGATGTTGGTCAGGCATTCTTTGTAGAACAGGGCAACGCCGATCTGGATCTTCGGCGGCAAGCTGGCAAGGTGCTCGCTGCCCTCGATTTCAAGGGTGTGCTCGAGATCAGCCAGCAGCCGAGCCGACATCCGGTTGATGTCTGCTACCAGACCTTCGTAAAGCCCCTCTGACTCCAGCAGATTGACACAGGCCTTTGCTGCTTTCCCGCTGCGGGTTGCCAGTTCACGCATCTGGCCGATCAGACTGGTGAGTTTTTCTGGCCGGCCGACATGTTCCGCGGCAAGGTCGCCGTAGAGGGCAAGGGCGTGCAGGTTCGCCCCCAGTTCGTCGTGCAGATCGGCCGCGATCTGTTCGCGGGTCCGAAAGATGGCCCGCTGCCGGATGACCCGTTCTATGGCGATGACGGCGACCACCACGGCCACCAGCAACAGGCTCAGCCAGGTGAGTTGCTGTATCAACAGTGACTGGTTGCGGTAGGCGTCGCTGAGTGCCTGACGCAGCCGCGGCTGCTCAGCCTCAAGGTCATGCCGCCGAGCCAGCTGCGAAAGCCAGCTACGCATCGGCAGGATTGCGCCGTAATAGTTGTTGCCGTCGGTGATGGCCCCGAGCCGATCGGCCCGGGAGAGCAACTCATTCGACAGGCTGGTGGAAACGGTCCCGCCTCCCGCGACGTTGCGTCCCTCCATCAGGCACTCGACCTCGGCAAAGCCAAAGAAGGGTCTGCCCGAGTTTCCCGACAGGGAGGGCACAAGCGAGGTCAGCCGAACGAACCGGCAGCTGGTCGGCGGGATGCGGAGCGTGATCACCGGGCCCGTGGCCAGCGATGATTCAACGCGGTAGTCGGCGAGTAGGGTCGGGTTGGCAAAGTCAGCCCTGGCAGCTCCTTCAAGCTGCAGATGCCGCGGAATCCCAAAGTTGTTGGCGTGACTCTGTGGCACATTGTCGCTGACGTCGGCGGCATGCAGTCGCAGGCCGTCAAGCCGGTGCGGCTGCCCCAGGTCGATGGTGACCGAGCAGGGCTCTGTGTCACGAAGGTGGGTCAGGAAGGCAATGCTCCGCTCTCCTGCCTGAGCGTCCATCAGATAGGGCACAAACCCATCGACTGCGAATGCGACATCTCGGGCCCCCTCAGGATTGTCGTCGTTCGATGAGCAGGTGACTGGTCGATTCAAGGCCACGTTCTGCTCACCGCAGAACACCAGCACTTCAGCCAGCTGTAGGCAGTACTGGCCATCCCAGGCCCGCGGTGTTAGCCGGCTTGCCTCCAGCCGGACCCGTGTGGCAACCGTCGGCGGGCAGTCGATCAGCAGGGGGGCCTTACGGGGCAGCAGGCCATCGGCCGCCGTGAAGTTGGCAAGGACGGTTTCACGCTGCTGGCGGTCATGAACCGCGACAACTCGAAAGGCTTCGGGGAACCCATCTGCCTCAAGCGAGGAATCGGGAGTGTGAAAGAGCGCCGGCACGATGATCACAGCGTTGATGGTGAAATCTTCCTCAAGGTCGATCTCGAGCCACTCAGGCTGATCGGCTGTGGCGTGGGACTGTGAGCGATAACCGATCGGGCCGACGCCGGTCAGCAGCCGGGGGTGGGCCAGGGTGGCCAGCTCGGCACCAATCTCCTGCAGCCGTGACTCAATCACAGCGGATGACCAGGCTGACGTCCCAGACATCGCCGATGGTTGGCTTGCGGTGGCCCTGGCAGCGGCCAGTATGAAGGCCAGTAGACAGGCGAACCGTACAGCGTTGAAACGGGCGATCGGCTGCATGTTGAACCAGCACCAGGAGCGGCCTGGCGGAACGTCCTTCAATAGGCTGCTGAATCGATCGATTCTGGTAGCATCGCCGGCCATGGACGAAGCTTACTCTGCCAACAGCGAAGCCGCGGCTGCCTGTCGGCAGTTCACGCTGCGGGCGGCCGTCACCGGGGCGGTGCTGGGGGCGTTGCTGGTGCCTTGCAACGTCTACTCGGGGCTGAAAATCGGCTGGTCGTTCAATATGTCGATCGCCGCTGCCCTGCTCAGCATGGGGTTTTGGGGACTCGCCCGCCGGGGTCTTGGCGACCGCGTGCCCCCCTGGGGGCTGCTGGAGAACAACATCAACCAGACGGCTGCCTCGAGTGCGGCCTCGATTATTTCGTCGGGGTTGGTGGCACCGATTCCGGCGTTGGCGATCCTGACCGGTGTCACGCTTGACTGGCCGACCTTGAGCATCTGGCTGCTCACCGTCAGCCTGATCGGCGTGCTGGTGGGCTTGGCCCTGCGGCGGCAGATGCTTGAGGTGCAGCAACTCCCCTTTCCGGCCGGCACCGCCACCGCCGAAACCGTCCGCGAGATTTATGCCGCCGGCAGTGAGGCGGCCACGCGGATTCGCTGGCTGCTCGGTGGGGGGCTGCTGTCCGGTGGTGTCAAGCTGATGGTCGATCTGGTCGCCCGGCTCACCGGTAGCCTGCCACAACTGGGGCCGGCAGTTGGCCTGGGGGCCTTCGGGCTGCCGGCGGTGACCACCCGCAGCCTTGGGTTTCTGCTCGATCCATCGCTGTTGATGGTCGGCTTTGGGGCCATCTGCGGCCTGCGGGTTGGCGTCTCGATGCTGCTGGGGGCGGTGCTGGCCTGGGGGATTCTTGCCCCCTGGCTGTTTGCCAGCGGGCGGCTGCCGATGCCGGCAGAGACGACCGGCGCGGTCTTCGGTGAGGCGGTTGAGTTTCTGCTTTGGCCCGGCGTGGCCATGATGGTGGTGGCGGCGCTGGTCTCGTTTGGCTACTCGCTGCCCGGGTTTGTGTGGTCGCTGATGGGCGAGTTGCAGCAGAACGTAAAGACGGAAGGCAACGTGGCAGACGCGGTGGAAGAGCGCCCGATTCGCGATTGTGGTCCGGGCATCCCCTGGTCGTGGCTGGCAGTGGGCCTGCTGATGGTCACGGTCGGTACCACGGTGGCCCAGATCACGATCTTCGGCATCAGTCCCTGGATGGGCGTGCTGGCGGTGGCGCTTACCTTTGTCCTGGCGGTGGTGGCAGCACGGGTGTCGGGTGAGACCGGCATTCCGCCGATCGGCGCCCTCGGCAAGGTGACCCAGCTGACCTTTGGCCTGATCAACCCGGCCAGCGTCACCGAAAACCTGATGACGGCCAACGTTACCGGCGGGGCGGCAGGGCAGTGTTCCGACCTGCTGCACGACCTGAAGACGGGGCTGTTGCTGGGGGCGTCTGTTCGAGCCCAGGCCTTGGCCCAGTGCCTGGGCGTGCTCGTCGGATCACTGGCCGGCAGTGCCGCCTATCTGGTCCTGGTGCCCGATCCAGCCGCCATGCTGCTGACCCCGGAGTGGCCGGCCCCGGCGGTCGCCACCTGGATGGCGGTTGCCGAGCTGTTTCGGGACGGGTTGGAGGCAGCACCGCAGGGGGTGCTGCCTGCGTCGCTGGTGGGTGGCGTGGCAGGAGCTGCCCTGGCCGTCCTCCAGCAACACCTGCCCCGGCAGTGGGCAGCGGTGCTGCCCAGCCCGGTGAGCATCGGGCTGGCGTTTGTGATTCCTGCCTGGAATAGCCTGTCGCTGTTCATCGGGGCGGTCACCGCCGAGGTGGCAGTCCGGTCGGGCGGCACAGCGGCCCGCCGGCTGATTCTGCCCGTGGCTGCCGGCCTGGTTGCAGGCGAGAGCCTGACCGGGGTCGGGACAGCGGTGGTTTCGCTGGTGCTTGGCCGTTCGTAACTTCTCCGTTTTCTGGGGGAGGCGAGGGGAGGGCTTTGGGTTGCAATGTGAGGCTGATTCCCGACACTGATATGGGAAGAGCCTCAGGCGGCAAAAACGAGAGGGCATGCAAAGCAGTCGAGCCCCGACGGACATTCCGACCCACGATTCCATCGCCCCGCGATCAACCTGCGTTTTGATCACGGGCGTTGATGGATTCCATCTGCCATTCCGGCTGCACCAGAACGAAGGGTAGACCGGTATGTGCGGCATCTGTGGTGAGATTCGTTTCGGAACTGACGCCGCTGATGTGGCTGCCGTCGACCGCATGGCCGCCACGATGGTGCGGCGGGGGCCCGATGGAGCCGGGCTGGTCGCCCGGGGCCGGGTGGCTTTCGGCCACCGCCGGCTGAAGATCATCGACCTCTCCGAGGCGGCCCAGCAGCCGATGGTCGATGCCGCCCTGGGCCTGTCGATCGCCTACAACGGCGCGATTTACAACTACCCTGAACTGCGGTCGGAGCTGGAGGGCAAGGGCTACCGCTTCTTCAGTACGGGCGACACCGAGGTGATTCTCAAGGCGTACCATGCCTGGGGGGCCGACTGCGTCCAGCGGCTCAACGGCATGTTCGCCTTTGCGATTCATGAACGCGACTCAGGCCGGGTGGTGCTGGCCCGCGACCGGCTCGGGATCAAGCCGCTCTATTACAGCGAAGGCGTCAGGCGGCTGCGGTTTGCCTCCAGCTTGCCGGCGTTGCTGGCTGCCGGCGATGTTGATACGTCGATCGATCCGGTTGCCCTGAACTTCTACATGAGCTTTCACTCGATCGTCCCCCCGCCGCGGACGATCTTAAGCGGGGTGAAAAAACTGCCGCCGGCCACCATCGCCACTCTTGAGCCCGACGGCACCATGCGGCAGCAGCGGTACTGGGACGTCAGCTTCGGCAGCCGAGCTGAGCAGGCGGGGTTCACCGATGACGACTGGATTGAGGCCACGCTTGATGTGATGCGACGGGCGGTCAAGCGGCGGCTGGTGGCCGACGTGCCGGTTGGGGTGCTGCTGTCAGGCGGCCTTGACTCAAGCCTGGTGGTCGGCCTGCTCTGTGAGCATGGCAACAGTGGCATCGAGACCTTTTCGATCGGCTTCGATGCCGTCGGTGGCGAAGCGGGCGATGAGTTTCAATACTCCGACATCATCGCTGACCGCTACCAGACGAAGCACCACAAGTTGTCGATTGACGCCGCCCGGACCCTGCCGGCCCTGCGGGAGTGCATCGGGCAGATGGCCGAGCCGATGGTCAGCCACGACAACGTCGGTTTCTATCTGCTGTCGCAGGAGGTGGCGAAGTTCGTGAAGGTGGTCCAAAGCGGGCAGGGGGCGGACGAGATTTTTGCCGGTTACCACTGGTATCCGCCGATGCTCGGGGCGACCGACGCTCTGGCCACCTACCGTCAGGGATTCTTCGACCGCGACTTTGTCGAGTATCAGCGGGTGGTGGTGGCCGGGCTGGCTGACCAGGACTGGGCGGGCCAGTTCGTGGCCGAGCACTTTGGCCGACCCGGCGCCGAGTTGCCGATCGACAAGGCTCTCCGGATCGACACCCAGGTGATGCTGATCGACGATCCGGTCAAGCGTGTCGACAACCATACGATGGCGGCCAGCCTCGAGGCGCGGGTGCCGTTTCTCGATCATGAGGTGGTGGAGTTCGCTGCCACGGTGCCGGCCGAGTTGAAGGTGGCCGGCGGCGGCAAGCACATTCTCAAGGAAGCGGCCCGCCGGGTGATTCCTGCGGAAGTGATCGATCGGCCCAAGGGATACTTTCCGGTGCCGGCGCTGAAGTACCTGCGGGGGCCGTTTCTCGAACTGGCCCGTGACGCTCTCACCAATGAGGCCGCCCGGGGCCGCGGCCTCTTTCAGCAGGACTATGTCGATACCCTGCTGGCTGCGCCCGAGGACCACATCACGCCCCTGCGGGGGTCGAAGCTCTGGCAGTTGGCCCTGCTTGAACTCTGGCTGCAGGAGCACCTGCCGGAGGGAGGAGGCTGCCAATGACGCCCGACGTCCCGCCGGGGGCCTCCCTGGTCGATGTCGGCTGGGGAAGACTGATCTTCGCCCACACCTTCCCGAATCCCGAGGCGGTGGCCGGGGTGCTGCTGGACGAGCAGCCGGGCCGGCGGGACATCGCCTTTTATGTCAACGATCCGCAGCTGATTCTGAATGTCGCCCCCCAGGATCTGTTTCTGGACCCGTCGACCACCTATCGGCTCGATCTGACCCGCTGGAAACAGCAGAATCAGAGCGGGCTGCCGTTTCGGATCACGGAACTGCAGCAGCGGTCCGACCTCGAGGCGATCAACCGGATTTACAGCCGGGTGGGGATGGTGCCAATCGACGAGCAGGCGGTCTGGGATGCCCGTCACGATGACCGGTTCACCTACTTCGTCGCCCGGCCGCACGATGCCGAGACGGTGCTTGGAGTCATGCTCGGGGTTGATCATTTCCGCTGCTTCACAGACCTGTTCAATTCCACCAGCCTCTGGGCGTTGGCTGTCGATCCCCAGAGCCAGTTCCCGGCAGTCGGTGCCGCCTTGGTGACGTTTCTGGCCAACACCTTCGCGGCCCGCGGTCGCAGCCTGCTCGACCTTTCGGTGATGCAGGGCAACGACGCCGCGATCACGCTTTACGAACGGCTTGGCTTTGAACGGGCCCCGGTCTTACTGATCAAGCGTCGTAATCAGATCAACGAGCCGCTCTTTATTCAGAAGGGTGTCCAGGAGGGGTTCAATCCCTACGCAGCGATCATCATCAACGAGGCTCTGCGTCGGGGCATCTGCGTCGAGCCACTCGATCCGGCCCGTGGGTATTTCCGGCTCTCCCAGGCCAATCGCCGGGTGGTCTGCTGGGAGTCACTTTCCGACCTCACCTCGGCGATTGCCATCTGCCGCTGCGCCGACAAGCAACTGACGAGCGAACTGCTCGCCGCTGCCGGGCTGGCGGTTCCACCACAGCGGGTCTGCACCAACGTGGCCGAGGCAGAGGGCTTTCTGGCCGAGCATGGCCGGGTGGTCGTGAAACCCCTGATCGGTGAGCAGGGGCAGGGGGTGGCTGTCGATATCCGGACACCGGAGGTGCTGCAGCAGGCATTTGCCACGGCGCAGCGGTTTCACGAGCGGGTGTTGCTCGAGCGGTTCTGTTCCGGCAGCGATCTGCGGATCATCGTGATCAACTACGAGGTGGTGGCGGCTGCGATTCGCCGTCCCGCCGAGGTGCGGGGCACCGGCCGGCACAGCCTGCGGGAACTGCTCGACAAGGTGAGTCGCCGTCGGAGCGTGGTGACTGGGGGGGAGAGCAGCATTCCGGTCGATGCCGAGACCGAACGGTGCATCGCGGCCGCCGGCTACAGCCTCGACACGGTTGTGCCGGAGGGAGAGGTCGTCCAGGTCCGCCGGACGGCCAACCTCCATACAGGGGGGACGATCCATGATGTCACGGCGGAACTCAGCGATACGCTGAGGGACGCCGCCGTGCGGGCGGCGACCGCCCTGGAAATCCCCGTCGTTGGGCTCGATCTGCTCGTGCCCGACGTGGCGGGTGATGAGTATGTCGTCATTGAAGCCAACGAGCGGCCGGGACTGGCCAATCACGAGCCACAACCGACGGCAGAGCGGTTTATCGACCTGCTCTTTCCCCATGTCGCGGCGACGTTACGGTAGGGCTGTGGCCTGCCACGGCTGCAGTGGGCCGCGAACACCTTTTTTGGATGCCTCGACCATGAAGCCCGTTCTCGATATCGACTACCTGCTCGACACGCTCAAGACCCTGCTGGGCATTCACTCGCCGGCCGGCTACACCGATCCGATCGTCCGGGTGGTCTGTGGTCTGTTGAATGATCTTGGTGTTGCGTTTGAACTCACCCGTCGGGGGGCGATCCGGGCGACGATTCCCGGGCGGCAGCAGGGGCCTGAGCGGGCGGTCGTCACCCATCTCGACACGCTCGGCGGCATGGTCAAGGAACTGAAGGAGAACGGCCGGCTGGCAATGGTGCCGGTGGGCACCTGGTCACCCCGGTTCGCTGAGGGGGGGCGGGTCTCGATCTTCACCGACAACCGGATCTTTCGCGGGCAGGTTTTGCCGCTGAAGGCGTCAGGTCACACCTACAACGACGGCATCGACACCCAGCCGATCTCCTGGGAGAACGTCGAGGTGCGGGTGGACGAGCGGGTCAGTTCCCAGCGGGGGCTGGAGATGCTCGGTATTTCCATCGGCGACTTCATCGGTTTCGACGCAGCCGTCGAGACCTTCCCCAACGGCTTCATCAATGCCCGCCACCTTGACAACAAGGCGGGCGTGGCCGCAGTCCTGACAGCGACGAAGTACATCCGTGACAACGGGCTGCAACTGCCGGTCGATCTGCATCTGTTGTTCACGATTTCGGAGGAGGTCGGGTCGGGTGCCTCAGCCGTGCTGCATGGCGATGTGGCCGAAATGATCACGATTGACAACGGCACGACCGCACCGGGCCAGGCGTCGAGTGAGTTTGGCGTGACGATTGCGATGGCCGACTCGACCGGCCCCTTCGATTACCATCTGACGCATCACCTGCTGAACCTCTGTGCCACCAACGGCATTCCCTGCTCGCGGGACATCTTCCGGTATTACCGCTGCGACAGTGCGTCGGCAGTGGAGGCGGGCAATGACATCCGAACCGCCCTGGTCACATTTGGTGTCGATGGCTCCCACGGCTATGAACGCACCAACCTCGACAGCCTGCTCTGCGTGGCCTGGCTGCTGCTGGCCTATGCCGGCCAGACGCCGCTGTACGAGCAGCGCGAAACCCTCGGTTCAATCGAGAGTTTTCCCCCAACGCGGGATACGGATGTAGTGGGGACAAAGGTCGCGCCGCCAGAGCCAATTCCCCAGACCCCGCTGGGCCCGGTGCCGGAGCAAGAACTCAGCCCTGATGATCGGCGGGGTTGAACGCCCAATAGCAGTAGGAAAGTGCCCTCCATGGCCCTTGCCCGTGAACGCGGGTGATAGCGAAGCCCGCTTCGGCGACGCCTGAAAACACCGATTGGTTCCGTGCCGCCGGTCGCTGCATGCAACGGCGGCAACCTGTATTCATCATCTGCTAAAGTCCGTGTTGGCTTTGGAACTTTTTTGGGAGAGACATGAGATGGGCTTTTCTGTTGTGCGATGCAATGCTGTTGACCAGAGCTCGCTTCGGTGGTGGTGTCGTGCTGCCCTGGGACATGTTGTGCTCGTTGCTGGGCTCGTCGGGGTGGTGCCCGGATTACTGGCTGATTCTCCGATTGATCGTGAACAGCCGTTGCGGCGAATCGGCGACGGCTTTGGGCTTCCCGATGGCCCAGCCTGGGATGGCCGGGGGTTTCTTGTTGTCAGTGACGTCAAGAACCAGACGGTTCATCGTTACTTTCCCAAGAAACAGTCGTGGCATCAGCTTGGGGATATTACCGGACGTTACAGCGGATTCTTTCATGCACTAGGCAATCTGTATGCAGCCGACAACAGCGGTGGAACTGTCTGTTGCTTCCGTGGCGGGCTCCCGGGGAATCCCACGGCTGTCGAAGTTCTGCCACTGCCAGAAAAAGCGAGTGAGAAGCCGCCGCGTCCGAACGATTTGGTTGTTGACCATCGTGGTGGGGTTTATGTGACGGTCACCAATCACAACACGGTTGTCTTTATTGGAGCCGATGGGAAAAGCCGTGTCGCGACATCAGCCGTGCCGTCACCGAACGGCGTGACGCTGTCCCCGGATCAGCAAACGCTCTACGTCGCCAACTATCGGGGCAAGGTCATCGAGCGGCTTCCTGTGAAAAAGCCTGGAGATCTCGCTGCCCCAGAACGGTTTGCTTTCATGGACGACGGAAATGCGTTGGGCGCAGATGGAATGACAATCGATCGAGCGGGCAATGTCTACTGTGCCGGTGCCACCGCTGTTTGGATCTGGGATTCTCAGGGCCGCCTGCTGGACAAGCTTGAATGTCCCAGTCGGCCAATCAACGCAACCTTTGGCGGCAGCGATGATCAGTCGCTGTTTGTGACCTGTTTTGATGGAGTCTATGAGCAGCGAATGCGGGTGTCAGGGCGAGCTTCTTCGCCACCGTTGAAGCCGGCGGCATCGTCCGCTGGTCCGCAGCTCGACCCAGGTGTTCCGGCTGGTATTACTGCGCACCTTGATGTGCCCTATGCCAGCTACGGACCGCGGAAGGTACTGATGGATGTTTTTCACCCGACTGCCTGCGACCGCGGGCCACGGCCTGCAGTTGTCGTGGTTCACGGAGGAGGCTGGTGCAAGGGCGACAAGACAAAATTCCGAGCCCTTGCGGTCGACCTGGCTCAGCGTGGATATGTTGCGGCTGCGATTGAGTATCGGCTGGCGGCTGAAGCAGCGTTTCCGGCGGCAATTCACGACTGCCTGGCAGCCGTCCGTTTTCTGCGATCGCAGGCCAGCATTTACTGCATCGACCCTGACCGCATGGCGGCCGTGGGGGGGTCGGCAGGGGGGCACTTGGTGGGCCTGATGGCCAGTGGTGGCACAAACCCACTCCTCGCAGGAGATGGAGGCAACCCCTCGGCCTCATCAGAAATTCAGCTTGCCGTGGTGATGGCCGGTCCCCTGCAAATTGCCAGTGGCCAGGTAGCCGAACGCTCGTTGACGGCGAAAGATTCCAATGCTCTGGTCTGGTTCAGAGGAACCGCGGAAGAAAAGCCAGATGCCTATGCATTAGCCGACGCTTTTGAGCAGATCACAGAGAAGACGCCGCCCATCCATTTCATTACGGGTGATCAGGACAATCCTGAACGCAATCAGTCAGCCCGCGAACGATTGCAGGAGTTGGGGGTGATGACCAGTTTGACTGTCATTCCCAATGGAAAGCATGGATGCTGGAACAGGCTGCCGTGGTTTGCCACCATCACGGACCGGATTGCAGAGATTCTCGCCCAGCAATTCGGGCCGGCTGGTATGCTCAACCCGGCGGGGAACGAAAAATAGCTGTTGAGTTCCGGTTGGCGACGTGTTTTGAGGAGAATGTCGAGATGATTATTCGAGAAGGACGACTGGGGCTGGCCTTTTTGTTTGTTAGTTTCTGTACAACGGCAGTGCTTGCTGCTGACGGCGTTGGCGTGAAAAAAGTCACGCCGGTTCCGCGAGACGTGCAACCTACGCAAATCCCCGGCAGTCGGCCGCGGAATGTCGTCTTCATTCTTTCAGATGACCATCGCTACGACGCGATGAGTTTTCTGGGCCATCAGTTCGCTGAGACGCCTCACCTCGATTCGCTCGCGGCCAATGGCGTGCATTTCAAGAATGCCTTTGTGACAACCTCACTCTGCTCGCCAAGCCGGGCCTCGATCCTCACCGGACTCTACACGTTTCGGCACCGGGTTATTGATAACAACCGGCTTGTTCCCGAGGGCACGATATTTTTTCCGCAATATTTGCAAAAAGCGGGCTATGCCACCGGCTTTGTTGGCAAATGGCACATGGGGGGGCACCACGACAACCCGCGGCCCGGCTTCAACTATTGGGTGAGTTTCAAGGGGCAGGGGCACTACCTGCCGCCCAATCCCAATTACACCCTCAACGTGAATGGAAAGCGGGTTCCGCAGGACGGCTACATAACGACGCTGCTCACCGACTACGCCATCGAGTTTCTAGAACAGCAGCAAAAGGACAAGCCGTTTTTTCTCTATCTTTCACATAAGGCCGTGCACTCAAACTTCACGCCCGAGGAGCGGTACGACGGCAGGTTCGATGACAAGCCCTTCGCCCGCCCGCAGAGCGAGGCCAAGGTTGTGGGGAACAGTCGCAATCTGCCCCGCTGGCTGCTTGACCAAAGGAATAGCTGGCACGGAGTCGACTTTCCGTACCACAGCGAACTCGATATTGAGCGGTACTACAAGCGTTATTGTGAGGCGCTCTGCTCAGTCGATGACAGTGTGGGGGCGGTACTGCAACAGCTTGAGAAAATGGGCATCCGGGATGAGACCCTCGTCATCTACATGGGCGACAATGGCTTTATGTTTGGGGAACATGGCCTGATCGACAAAAGGGTGGCGTACGAAACGTCGATCCGGGTGCCGATGTTGATGCAGTGCCCCGATTTGATCAAGGGTGGAACGGTGATCGATGAAATGGTTGCCAACATCGATATCGCTCCGACGGTGATGGAGGCCATGGGTCTGGAAAAGCCCGCCCATATGGACGGCGAGAGTTTCATTGACCTGGCGAAGGGGCTGGATGTCTCGTGGCGAGATTACTTCCTTTACGCCTACTACTGGGAGAAAAACTTTCCACAGTCACCAACTGTCTTTTCACTCCGAAGTGATCGCTACAAGTACACGACGTACTACGGCCTCTGGGATACGGATGAGTTCTATGACATCCAGGCGGATCCGACCGAGCAGGCCAATCTCATTCGCGATCCAAAAATGGTGAAGCAGGCAAAAGCCATGGAGAAGCGGCTCTATGAGATGATGGCCGAGCTCGGTGGCATGGACATCCCGATGAATGCTCCTCGTGGTGGCTTCAACAACAAGCGGCTGCGTCAGCGGGATGGTGAGCAGGCGGCAGATTTCCCCAGTGATTTTGTGGTGGATGAGCCAATCAACCGCAACGCCAACTGAGGCGGGATTTCAGCAGTTCGCGAACAAGCTGGGAGTGGTGAAGATTGTCAGGCAAGGCCGCTATCCGCGGAGCTTCCCTGCGGGTGTGTCAGCTGCGAGCTGGGCGATCATTTCAAGACAGGCCCGCTCCACGGCCGTCTGCCATTGGTGTGGCTGAAGCCCGTCATTCAGTTCGGGCCGTTGGTGGGCGAAGATCACCGCTCGGGCTGAGTTGACGAGTGCCCCGAGACCGTCCGGAGCGAAGCCACCCGCGACATCGGCAGCGGTTCCGCCCTGATGGCCGAAACCGGGGATGAGGATCCAGGTGTGGGGCATGGCGGCCCTGAGGCTGACAAGCTGCTCAGGCCAGGTCGCCCCCACGACGGCGCCAACGCTGCCATAGCGGTCATCGTTTGCGGTTTGAGCAGCTGCAGCTTCAACACCTTTGGCAACCTGGTCATAGACGGTGCCTGTTGGCGTGGTGAGATCTTGAAAGTCTCTGCCGCCGGGGTTCGAGGTTTTGACCAGTACGAAAATCCCAGCCTGCTCGGCTTCGGCCCGGGTGATGAACGGCTCGATTGAGTCGAGGCCCAGGTAGGGATTCACGGTGAGGGCGTCGGCGGCCCAGGGGCCGGCCAGCCAGCCGGCGGCGTAGGCCTCGGCGGTCGAGCCGATGTCGCCCCGCTTGCCGTCGGCCAAGACCAGCAGGCCCTTGGTGTGGGCGTAGCTGATGGTGTCTGCCAGTGCAGTCATCCCCGGCGGCCCGAGGGCCTCGAAATAGGCCAGCTGCGGTTTCACGATCGGCACCAGCGGGGCCACGACATCGATCACGTCCCGGCAGAACCGGGCGAAGATTGGGGCCAGAACCTCTGGCGGCAGCTTGGCCGGGGCGGTGTCGGCATCAGCCAGCAGGGCCGGTGGCAGGGCAGCGGCCTTCGGGTCGAGGCCGATGCAGGCGGGGGTGCCCTTTGCGCGGATGGCGGTGGATAGTCGGTGGGAGAATGTGGGAGTGGTTGGCATGGGTTGGGCGAAAATCGAGCGGTGGGCGGCTGTGTGGGGGGCGATGTTGTCTGAACGCCAGCAGTTTGCAATAGTGTGGCGGTCGGGCGACGGCGATGCGAGGGGGCATCGGGTGGCCCGGTCAACTCGGGGCGTGGCGCAGACTGGCTAGCGCGCTTGACTGGGGGTCAAGAGGTCGCAGGTTCAAATCCTGTCGCCCCGACGTTTGTTCCCTGATGAGTCTGCTCCATCCCGGAGTTGGACTCTTCCGTGCGGTTGTTCCCGGCTCCCTCGCCTACGGAGGAGCCGGGATCAGCCGACGGTGCCCGGCAACACGCCGGGGCTGAGTGTGTGTCGTTGCAGCCGCGGTTGCAGGCGGCGTCGTGAGCCGGATGATCGGCCCTGCTGCGGCCGTGGATCGGTACCGGCAGGTTGTCTTCGCCGAAGGCGATCACGCCGCGGCGGAGCGCACGGATGGGGCGTTTGCCCCACATCCGCTCCTCAAACTCGAGGCCGACGAAGATGCCCAGCCGGAGGACCAGTTCGCGAATGCGCGGCTTGGCGAATTCGTCCTTTGCAAGCGTTGCCAGGTCGTCGATTGTGGCCATCAGTGCATCGACCTGTTCCTCAGGCGTGGCGTGCACGGCAGGAGCGATCTTCGGTGCAGCCAGTTCCGTCATCTGGCGTACGACCGCCGCCTTCTCTGCCACGAGGCTGTCGAACGTCTTGGCGATGGCTGCATAGCGGGCGTCATCTTTCTCGGTGGCCATCCGACGCTCGGCGGTCGCGATGTCGTCCTCGAGGCCTGCCAGTCGCTTCCGGAGCTGAAGGAGGGCGGTGGCCTCCGCAGGCCCTGTTTCTTGATGAGCCTCCGCGCGAGCTTTTGTCAGAAGCCGTTCCCGGATGGCCTCGCGGCCCCCGGCTTTTTCGATGAGTTCGACGAGTGCGTCGATGAGCATGGTCGTGACCGCGGCGGCCTCAACCGTGTTGTGGCTGCACTCGGTGTAGCCGCTGTTGTAGTAGCGGCCACAGGCATACTTCAGCTTGTCCCCGATCGGGATTCCGTGCATCACGCTGCCGCAGCCCTCGGTAAGGTCAATAACCCGAGTCGAAAGTGGATAGCGATCTGGATTGTTCGCCTTCCGGCCGTTTTTTCTGCGGACTTCGTCGACTGATTCCTTCTTTGGCTGTAGCGCCCGCCACCGTTCCGGATCAAATTGAGCGTCACCGCCGCTGGCAGCCCGCACCAACACGTCCTCCGGGTTCTCAAGAAGCTTTGGTTGACCGTCGGGCCGGAGATCATGCTCTTCGAGTTTCCGTGGACCGCCGACACCCACCCGGCGGAAACGGCCCTCCGACCGCCGGCCATACTCCTTGATGCCCGCGATGATGGGGTTCGAGCAGAGGTCGCGGACCGTGTTGGGATGCCATTTGCCGGGCACGCGGTGCGCGGAGCCGTGATCCCGCCGGACGCGCCCGGCATCGGGCGACGGGATGCCCATCTCATTCAGCCGGGCGGCAATCGTTTTGCAGCTGTCACCGGTGGCCCTCCACTCGAGGATCATGCACCAGTTGCGGATCTTCACCTCGTCGCGCGGGAGGAAGCGGACGTGATGACCGCTGCGACGGACGTTTTCGCCGTCCTCGAGCCATTGCACGAAGGTGTCGTCGGGGCCGACGAGCGCCCGGCCTAATCCGTACGGTGCACGACCGCCTGTGCTGAGGCCGCGGGCTGCCATGCTCTGCTGCACAAACACGATCCGATCACCGAGCCGCGGCGAGAACCGGCCGTGCTCTTGGTACTCGACCATGCTGCCGAGGAGATACATCAACTCGTTGTCTTCGATTTCCTCTGGCGTGTAGATCCTGTCGTGGGTGACAAGTGTCACGCCGCTGGCAATCAAACGCTGCTCAAGCGTCACCATCTCGAGCAGAGCCTGTGGACGGCCGAGACGGTCGCGCTTGAAGACGTAGACGTGCGACACGCTTGCATCGGCGATGGCCTCCTCGAGAAATTTTCGGAAGCCTGGGCGGGTCAGGTCACCGCCACTGATTGCGTCATCGAGGAAGATGTCATGCTTGTGGTG
>CBFIHA010000078.1:0-17491 GCA_965662195.1 uncultured Pirellulales bacterium | reverse complement strand
TCACCGCCGGTGACTCAATCACGCTTGAGGCCTGGGTCAATCCGTTTGGTGTGGCCGATGGCCAGCAGGTCTACATCATCGGAAAGGGCCGCACCGGCCGAGCGGGCTTCGCCAAGGAAAATCAGAACTGGTCGCTGCGGCTGGCCTCCCGCGGTGGGCTGGCCCGGCCCAGTTTTCTGTTTCGGGAGGCGGCTGAGCGGGTCGATTCGAATAAGCACTACCACCGCTGGATTGCCAGCGAGGGCTTTGAGCCCGGCACCGGCTGGCATCATGTGGCCGTCAGCTACACCTTTGGCGAGAAAGATTCCCTGCGCGGGTATCTCGATGGCCGACCCGTGGAGGGCAAATGGGATGCCGGTGGGGCAACGGCGGCATCGCCGGTTGTCGACGATGACGAAGTCTGGATTGGTTCATCGTTGGGGGGCAGTTCGGCCAGCACCTTCACCGGCCTGCTCGACAACGTCGCCATCCACCGCCAGACGCTTTCCCCTGAGCGGATCGCCGCCCGCTGGCAGGTTGATGAAACAGTGCCCGCCTTCGAGCCGGTCGAACTGGCGCCGGTACCCGACGGCCGGGTGCTGTTTGAGCTGGTCGAAGGAGTACCCGACGTGAACGGCTGGGGCTTTGCCCCCCGTGAGCCAGCGGAGTCGTTCACCCGTACCAGCTTCGCCCTCACCGAACTGCCACAGTATTACAATGACGGCGGTGTGCGGGCTGACCGCAAGCTGCCGCTGGTGCTACGGGCCCGGGCCCGGCTGGTGTTACCGTCAGGGCCGCAGCAGATTCGGGTGCGAACCCGGGGTGAGGCCCGCGTGCTGCTTGACGGCCAGCTGCTTGCCGGTCTCAAGCCGCCGGGGCAACGGACGGACGGCCACGACCCCATGTTCGTACCCGACCGCTCAGGGCCAGCCGGCATCCGGTTTGTGCAGCCGGGTGATCAGCAAGCCATTCTTGACGTTGCGGGTGACGGTCAGCCGCATCTGCTGCAGGTTGAGGTGAAGGTCGGCCGCCGCGGCCGCCGACCGGAGCTGGGTGAGTTTTCCGTCAGCGTCGGGTCGCCCGATGAGGTGCCGACGGTTGTCGAATTCGGCAGCAGCCAGCAGGCGACGTTGCTGACCGATGCCGACTGGTCAAGGCTTGCCGACCGGCTCGCCACTGAGACTGAGGCGGCAAACACGACCACCCGCCGGGCTGCTGCGGCAAAGCAGGCCGACAGCTGGAGCCGTCGGCATGCAGAGGCTCGAGCGGTTGTCACCGCCACGCCGGAGCCGACTGTTCCAACGCTTCCTGCGAACCGTCCCGATCTGGTAGCCGCCAGCTTCAACGAGATTGACCGGTTTATCAACGCCCGGCTGGTTGCAGCAGGCATTCCCCCAGCACCGCTCCTTGATGACGCCGCCTTCGTTCGCCGGCTGTCGCTCGACCTTCGCGGCATCATCCCAACCGTGCCGGAGATTGAAGCGTTTCGGGCTGATGAGTCACCGGATCGCCGTCAACGGCTGATCGACCGCTTCCTCGCCGACCCGCGGTGGGCCGACCACTGGGTGCCCTACTGGCAGGATCTGTTGGCTGAGAATCCCAACCTGGTGAATCCGACCCTCAACAACACCGGCCCCTTCCGATTCTGGATTCATGAATCGTTTCTCGATCGCAAACCGATCGACCGGTTCGTGACCGAACTGATCATGATGGAGGGCAGTAAGTACTTCGGCGGTCCGGCCGGCTTTGGCCTGGCCACTGAAAACGACGTACCGATGGCGGCCAAGGCCCACATCATCGGCAGGGCGTTTCTGGGGGTGGAGATGGGCTGTGCCCGTTGCCATGACGCCCCTGGGGGCCAGGTCATGCAGGAGGATCTCTTCAGCCTCGCGGCCATGCTCAAGCGGGCTCCCGAGAAGGTGCCAGCCACCAGCAGTGTGCCGGTTTCCCCTGAGCGGCTGGCCCAGATGGCAATCACCGTGTCGCTGAAGCCGGGTGCCGCCGTGAAGCCGGCTTGGCCCTTCGCTGAACTGCTCACGGAGGAGTCGCTGGTGACTGCAGCTGACACTGCCGACGCCCGGGCACGGCTGGCAGCATTGATCACCTCACCGGCCAACCCCCGGTTCGCCCGGGTGATCGCCAACCGGCTCTGGGCCCGCTATCTCGGCCGCGGTCTGGTGGATGATCTCGATGACTGGGCAGGCGAATCGCCGAGCCACCCTGAGCTGCTCGACTGGCTGGCCGGGCAGTTGGTGCTCAACGACTACAAGATTGAGAAGATCGCCAGCCTGATCGTGTCGTCGCACACCTACGGCCGTGGGCCTGCTTTGGCAGGCTCTGCTGGGGCATCAGGCTCGGCGGAGTCGCTCTACGCCAGTCGCTCGCCCCGGCGGCTCACTGCCGAACAGCTTGTCGATTCGCTGGCTGTCGCCTGCGGTAAGCCATTCGATGTCGAACCGATGAACATCGACGTCGACACCAGCCGGCCGCCGACTCTGTCGCTCAATCTTGGTCCGGTAACCCGGGCCTGGCAGTTCACTGCGCTTGGCAACGAGCGGGATCGGCCGAGCCTGTCGCTTCCCTTCGCCCAGCATCAGGTCTCGCTGATGCAGGCCTTCGGCTGGCAGGGCGAGCGGCAAAAGCCGATCACCTGGCGGGAGACTGCCCCGAATGCCCTCCAGCCGGCGATTATGGCCAACGGGGTAGCGGTTAAACGGGCCAGCCAGCTCTCCGACGCCAGCGGGTTCACCGCCGCTGCCCTCAGGCAGCAGCCGGTCGAGTCGTTCGTCGACGACCTGTTCCTTCGAATCCTGTCACGAAGGCCGACTGATCAGGAACGTGAGCAGAGCGTGGCCATCGTTGGCCCTGGGTATGACAGCCGACTGCTGCCGTCCGACCGGGTCGTGGTACACGAACCCGAACAGAGGCCGGTTGGCGTTTCCTGGTCGAACCATGTCACCCCCGAGGCCAACGAGGCCAAGGCTGAACTGGCTCGGATCGCCGCACAGGGCGACCCCCCCTCGGGCCGGCTCGCTGCCGATTGGCGACAGCGGGCCGAGGATCTCGTCTGGACGCTCTTCAACACCCCGGAGTTCATCTTTACACCATGACGATTTCCCGCCGCCATTTACTGACCGCCGCAGCCGC
Organism: uncultured Pirellulales bacterium; assembly: GCA_965662195.1. Lineage (GTDB taxonomy): Bacteria > Planctomycetota > Planctomycetia > Pirellulales > UBA1268 > UBA1268. The sequence continues at coordinate 14,365 of CBFIHA010000078.1, read as the reverse complement.
GGCACCAGCCCTTGCCTCGACCATGCCGCTGCGGGCGAGCACGCCTGGCACGGTCCCGTTCGGCAAGGCTGAGCACTGCATCTTCATCTGGCTTGGTGGTGGGGCCGCCCAGATTGATACCTGGGACCCCAAGGCGAAGGGGGACGCCAAAGCGAAAAAAGCTGGCAGCTACTACGACGCCATCCCGACGGCGATTCCTGGGGTTGAGGTCTGCCAGCACCTTTCCCGCTGCGCTCGGCTGTACGACCGGTTCATTCCGATTCGCACGGTCCATCATGAGGTGATCGACGAGCATGCCCGGGCGACCAACCAGGTCCACACCGGCCGACCGACTGCCGGCACCATTGTCTACCCGTCGATCGGCTCGGCGGTCAGCCACACCCGCGGCCCTATCAACGAACGCGTGCCCACCTACATGCTGATCGGGTTTCCCAACGTCACCCGTGGCCCGGGCTTTCTCGGGGCCAGCGCCGGTTTCGTCTATCTCACCGACACGACGGTCGGTCCCGCCGGCTTTGCCCGCCAGCCTGAGATTACCGATGCGCGGCAGCTGCGGCGGGAGGCGTTGCTTGAGACAATGCGGAAGGGCGATCGCAACCCCGCGACAATGTCAGAAATCGTTGCCGACTACGATACCGCCAGCCGCCAGGCCTTCCGCATGGCCGGACCCGAGTTCATGGGGCTCTTCGAGCTTGGCCAGGAGCCCGACACGCGCCGAGAATCCTATGGCGGTGAGTTTGGCCAGCGGCTCCTGCTCTCCCGCCGGCTGATCGAAGGGGGCGTACGGTTCATCGAGGTCTCGCACAATCTCGGCTTCATCAACGGCACCGGCTGGGACACCCATAACGAAGGCCAACTCAAGCAGCACCTGCTGATCGAAGAACTCGACAAGGGGCTGGCCACGCTGGTCACCGACCTTGAATCTCGAAAGCTGCTCGACAAGACGCTGATTGTGGTCGGCACCGAGTTCGGCCGGCCAGCCAGCTTCGACGGCGGCGGTGGCCGAGGCCACCACTCAAAATGTTTCTCGATGGTGCTTGCCGGCGGCGGCCTGAAGACCGGGCAGGCGATCGGCACGAGTGACGAGCTGGCCATGAAGCCGCTCGCAGACCCGGTGTCGCTCCCCGACTTCCACGCCACGATCCATGCCGCGCTCGGCACGAACCCGGCCGAGGAACTCTACGACGGCGCCCGCCCGGTGCCCCTCACCGACCGCGGCCAGCCGATCGCCCGGCTGTTTCCCACAGCGTAACGCGCGGCTTGTGGTCAGCAGTCATCAGCTGATCACCGCTTGCGAGAGCGCATCCAGCCTTCGTGTATCGCCGGCTCGGGGGCGGCAAAAGTCTCGTCGCGGGGCGAGGATACGCCCAACGCTCCTCGAGCGTTCGCCGACCCCCGAGCCTTCCTTTCCTGGCTTGCCTGATCGGGGCTACGGTGCCCTAGCTGATCACTGTTTGCCGCCGATGCGGTAAAGGTGGGTCTTCGTGCGGATGACCAGGTCATCTCCGATCACCGCCGGCGAGGCCATGCAGCCGGCGGCGAGCTTGTTTTCAGCGACTAATTCGAACCGTTCTGGGTTGGCCTTAAAGACCACAAAGCCGCCGTCCTCATCACAGGCGTAAAGCCGGCCGCCCGACTCGACCAGCGATGCTGAAAAGCGGCCGCTGAGTCGCTCGCTCCAGCGGACTTCACCAGTGGCGATATCAAGACAGCTGAAGATGCCGGTGTCGCTCACCATGTAAAGTTGGTCGCCGACCACGGATTGGCTTGGTCGGGTCGGCGCCGACTTGCCAAATTTCCAGGCGACCCCCGTCGCGGTAATGTCTCCTGTTCCCTCGGGCCGGACGGCCAGCAGACGGTCACCACCGGCCGTGCAAATGACCACAAGGCCGTGTGAATAGAGTGGCCTGGCGGCTGCGTTGTAGCCACCGTGATAGACGGTCCAAAGTTCTTGGCCACTTCGCGGATCGTAGGAAATAGTCGCGACGGCGGCCGGGCTGACTACCTGCAGCCTGCCAGCATGGGTGAAAACCTTCGGTGTGCTGTAAGCCTTCTTAAAGTCACCATCGTCCGAGCCGTAATTGATGGACCGATCGGTCTCCCAGACAGTCTTGCCCGTGTCAGAGTCGAGGGCCGTGACATATTGTCGATCGAAGCCGTCGAAGGTGAGGATGAGCAGGTTCTCAAAAAGAATGGGTGAGGAGCCGGGGCCGCGATGGTGGTCGCAAAGGATGTCCTGACGCTGCCAGATGGTTTCTCCGCTGGTTGCATCGAGGCAGGCTGTGCCAGCGCTGCCGTAATGCACCCAGAGCCGCTTGCCGTCAGTCACTGGCGTTGGGCTGGCGTAGCTGTTGAAGGGGTGGCAGAACATCGGCTCAGCGATGGCAAAAACTGTTCGGTTCAGCCGAACCTTTCCGCCTGCCGCGTCGATTGCCACCACTGAGAGTTGGCGGCCGTCTTCCGTGGCATTGGTCAGCCAGACAAGGTCGTTTGCCACCACAGGACTTGACCATGCCTTGCCGGGAACCGCTGTCTTCCACCGGATGTTCTCGGTCTCACTCCAGCGACTGGGAAGGTCTGCGGAAGACACGTGACCGTCCTCGGTTGGTCCGCGAAATTGGTTCCACGCCGGTTCCGAGGCCAGCGCAGAACGAGGCTGTGCCAACGGACACATAACCGCATGAAAGTCGAACAACCAGCAGCCAAGGACGATCAGCAGGAAAGGTGGGGATAGATTGGGCATGGCCAGTCTCAGCGGGCAGTATCGGGAGAAGAGGGTGGAGAAGCGTTGCTTACCGTTGTGGTGAAGCGGCAGGAATTGGGGTGGGATCAATCATCTTGTCGCCCTCGTGAAGTTGATTATCGAGGAAATTACCGATGCGTTGGTCGAGTTCCGGAATCCGAAAGCGACCATGGCCGCCATTCTCGATTGGGATGAGAAAAGCAGTGACTCCTGTGGCCTCCAGCTTCTTTTGCAGTTGCACGGATTGTTCGAAAGGCACCAGCGGATCCGCCGTCCCATGAATCATCAGAAATGGTGGGTCATCGGCTGAGACGTAAAAAATTGGCGACGCCGATTGGGCAAGATCTTGGTTTTTCGGGACGGGCCCGCCTAGCAGCAGTGCTTCTGGAGAATCGGGCTTGTCATGCCAGCCGCCCATTGTGGCCAGATCGCTGGGGCCAAAAAAATCGACGACGCACTGGACACGGCTGCTGAGATCAACGAACGCCCCAAGGTCGCCTTCAAGTTCTGTGACGCCGCCTGACGTGCCGAGCATCGCGACAAGATGACCACCAGCGGACGTTCCGATGACGGCAATGCGGTCGGCATTCAGGCCATGCTTCCCGGCGTTGCCCCGCAGCCAGCGGATGGCCGCCTTGCAGTCATGAATCTGGGCCGGCCAAGAGGCTTCGTCTGTCAGGCGATAGCCAATTGATGCTCCGGCGAAACGCCCGGAGGCAATCAGTGGAGCAAGCATGGTGAGGCCACTGCGGCGGTCACCCTTCCGCCAGCCCCCGCCATGGACGAAGACGATTACTGGCAGCGGACCGTTTAACACGGGCTGCTTCGGCAGAAAGAGATCAAGCTGCTGCCGAGGGTTGTCGTTGTTGGCGTAGGGGCGGTCGGCGATGATCGTGATTCGTTCACGAATGGCCCTACCACCACCTGCTGGCTCTGCGGCCAGAAGCCGCGGTGTGCTTGTGGAGCCAATCGCTATCAGTACGGCTGCAACGGCTATCCGCATGGCATTCCCCTCCAGGGTGTTGGGCAAGCCTCTGTCAAAAAGGCGAGTTTCTTGTCCGCAGTGCAGTGCTCAGTCGAGGCGTTTCACTTTGAAGCTGCGGAACTCAACCGGGTCGTTGTGCCCCGCCAGCCCAACGAAGCCATCCCGGCGGTCGAGGCCCTTGGGAGGGTTGGCAATCTGGCTGCGATCGAGGGTGTCAGAATCAACATCGAGGATCTTGGTGCCATTGAGCGTCACGGTGATCCGGGGACCACGGATATCAATCTCCTGGAAATTCCATTCACCCGGTGGTCGCAGGTAGCCACGCTTTGCACCGACGCAGAAATAGAGACTGCCGTGGTGCTGATAGTCTTTCAGGCCCGACTTGCCTGCTTTTGCCAGCCGAGCGTTGTAACCGCCGTTATCGATCACCTGGAGTTCCAAGCCGTCCCGGGCGCTGTGGCCCCCTTCCGGTACCCGCAGGGCGATGCCGTTGTTACCCGCCTCGGGCAGTTTGAACTCGACCCGGATGCGACAGTCACCGAACGATTCCTTGGTCAGCAGGTCGCCCCCGTTGCCCTTTTTACAAACGATGTTGCCGTCGCGGATTTCATAGCTGTCGACGGCGCCCTGCCAGTCGGCAAGGTCGGTGCCGTTGTTGAGTTCGACGAACCCCTCGCCAGCGTCCGCCGCGAGGATCGCGTTGGCCTCCTCCGGTGGGATCTCCCGAATAAAGACATTCCGCCAGCGGATCTCGCTGCCGTGGGTCTGGAGTTGAATCGGGCCCCGGGCGGGCACGGGGTCGGGGAAGAAGCCGTTCTCAGGCTTGCCGTTCTCGGCCTGCGGAGCCTTGCGGCTGGCAAAGTAGTTGTCCATCACGGCGTTGTCGACAACGACCTCGCCGTTGAACTCGACCGTGACCCGTTCCCCGATCATGCGAATCCGAAAGTGGTTCCAGTCGCCGAAGGGCTTGTCCATCAGCTTGGACGGATACTTGCCCTCTTCCCGCTTGTTGTTCCAGAGCCCCCCCGAGCCCTTGTCGGCGCCGATTTTGAACTTGCTCTCCTGGGTCGAGTCCCAGATCTGCACCTGGGGAATGCCGCGGAGGTAGATGCCGCTGTCACCCTCTGGCAGCATCTTGTAGTCCACCAGCAGTTCAAAGTCGCCGTGGTTCTTGTCGGTCGTCAGGTAGAGGCCCTTGCCGTCGTTGACCAGTTCACCGTCTTCGACCGTCCAGTGCGCCTTGAGGTGATCACCCTTGTCGTTGCCCTTGGCGTCGAGTAGTCCCCCTTCGATCGACTTCTGCTTGTAGTCGGCCTGCTCTGCGGGCGACATCGCCATGAGGTCGGCCGGATTTCGTGTGCCCCAGCCGTACCAGCCGGTCAGATCCCTGCCGTTGAACAAGGCCGTGAAGCCCGGCGGTGGCTGATTGATTGCATCAGCTGCGGCCGCGGTTGCGACCGCATTTGCTGCTGCCAAAGCCAAAACGCCGGTCGTCATAACAGCATTCAGTATTCGCATCTTCAGGACTTTCTGTGAGCAAAAACAGGGAAGGATTCACGTGAGCGATTCACCGCGTTGTCCGCAGGGTCTCCAGCCAAGTCACCAGATCGACGAGCTGCTGTGGCTGAAGCGTGCTGGCGATGTTGGCTGGCATCAGTGAGATCGGCTGCCGGGCGAGTTCATCGATGCTGCTGGTCGGTGTAGTGACATCGACGCCCTCAGCCGTCTTCAGCACTACTGCCTCGTCGGTCTTTGAGACCAGCAGCCCGGTGATCAGCCGGCCATCGTCAGTCAGCAGGGTGTAGGTCTCGTAGTTGTGGCTAATGGCGGCCGATGGGGCGAGAATTGATTCATAGAGGGCCTGCTTGGAGAGCTTGGCACCGATGCCAGACAGATCGGGGCCAACCGCCTTGCCTTCACCAGCCACCACATGGCACTTAGCACAGGTGCCGGCACCGGCGAAGACCTGCTGGCCGGCCCGGGCATTGCCACGCCGCTTGAGTAACTCGGCCAGCGGTGGCAGCGGCTGGCCGCCCGAGGCTGTGGGCAGCGGCAACGCCTCTGCGGCCGCCTGGCGGATCTCGGCCCAGCGGCTGGTTGAAAGGGCGACCGCTGCGGCGGGCCGCAGCGATTCCGGCAGCCTGCCGGTGGTGGCCAGTTCCAGCAACTGGCTGCCACCGTCACGGGAGCCGGCCAAACCCCGCACCGCAGCGGTGCGATGGTCGGCCTCGGCTGCGGAGTCGAGAGCGATCGTGGTCAGCAGTTGCTGGACGTCTTTGCGTCCGGACTGCCCCACCGCCTCGAGCAGCCGGGCGGCGTCACCGGCTGCCGCGGACTGTGTCGGAATTTCTTTCGATGTCCGGGAGGCGACGTGAGCGGCCAGCCAGTCATTGATCGGCTGCACGCCCGCCAACCCGACGGCCGTCTGGCAGGCTTGGATCGCAACCGCCGGTTCGGTGGTTGCTGCCGCCGCCAGCGCGATCAGGTCGCCCGCCCGGTCGGCTAGCGCGAACCGGCTGACGATTTCGACAAACGCCGCAGTGCCCGGCACCATGCCGGCGGCCTCCGCCGCCCGCCGCCGGATAGACCCATCGGTGCGATCGGCCTCGCCCACCCGCAGCACCAACTCAGGCAGCACCACCGGCAGCCGCTCCGCCGAGCCGGTGTAGTTTGGCAGCAGCTTCGCGACCGCTGCCTCCATTGCCGCCGCCGGCTGAAAGTCGAGGCTTCGCAGCAGGCCGAGTGACTCGGCGGTGCTGATGGCTGGGTCAGCCAGCAGGTCGCAGAGCAGGCCGGCCGTGGCTTCGGCCCGGCTTCGCCAGACGATCTCGCGGCCGGCCGGCGACCGCCACCCTTCTCCGGCCGCGGCCTGCCAGGCAGCCAGTCGGCTGTTCCAGTATCCGTCGGCTCCAATGCCGAGTGCCTCGGTCTCAAACCGATCGCCGGCACTGTGCTGGACGGCCAGCCGGGCCCAGAGCTGGTCGGCTTGAGGGTCATCGAGTTTGTGCAGGGCGACAGCTGCAGCCCGGCGGACGGCAGCTGACGTGTCGTCGCAGAGACGCTCCACCAGATCGAGCGTGTCACCCTGCACCAGTCGGCACATTCTGATTGCCATCACCCGCAGCCGGTCATCCTCATTGCCGGCAAGCAGGTCGATGACGGTCTCAGCCTGCCCTGGCAGCATGCCCCACGCCCAGGCGAGCCGGGCCTTCAAGCGGGGCTCTTCCGCCGCGGTGTAGGCGGCTGCCAGCAGTGGCTGGGCGGCCTCGGGATCGGCCTGGAGCCGTTCAAGGGCTGTCGCCCGGATGCTGAGATTGGGGCTGGCAAGCGCTGCCACCGCACCGGCGACTGTCTTCAGATCGACCGGTGGCACCGACCAGCGGCTTCCAGCCGGAGCAAGCCGGTAGATCCGCCCCTTCTCGGTGTCGGCCATGCCGTGGCCGCCCACGCCGGGGTCATACCAGTCGGCCACCAGCAGCGACCCGTCCGGGGCGACGCAGACATCGCTTGGCCGAAACCAGCGGTCGGCCGAGCCGTCGATGACTGGTTCCGCGACAGCCGTAAAGCCCGCGCCGGCCGGCCGGGTCAGGTAGGCCCGGACGATGTTGGGCCCGGCGTCACAGTGGATCAGCTGACCGCGGTAGCGTTCCGGCAGCAGGCTGCCCTCATAGACGCAGATGCCGGTCGGTGAGCCGGCACCGGTCAGCAACAGGTTGGGCACCACGCCGGGGTCATTTTGGTGCCAGTGCTGCAGCGGCACCTCGGCTTCGAGGTTCGTCCGCGGGATCCGCCAGCCGGCACCGGTCAGTTCATCGACGTAGCCGTAGTTGCCGTACTCCAGCACCCAGTTGATCCGAACACCCCGGTTGCCGTCGTCGTCGTTGTCGCTCTGCCAGAGGCTGCCGAAGGAGTCGACCGCCACTTCATAGTTGTTGCGGAAGTTGTGGCCGAGCACTTCAAAGTCGCTGCCATCAGGCTTGCAGCGGAAGACCATGCCCTGGCGAAAGGGCTTGCCTGAGTCGATCACTGGCTGGCCGAAGCGATCGTGCAGCAGGTTGCCGTCACGGTCATGGACCGCCCCGCCGGTGTTGCCAAAGTTGAAATAGAGCCGTCCATCGGGGCCGACGGAAAAGGCGTGGACTGAATGGTCGTGCTGCGGCCGGCCAGTCTTGGTGAAGAGCACTTCCTTGCGATCAGCCACCAGGTCGCCGTTGTCGTCGTGCAGCACAAAGACCTCGGGGGCGCAGGAGATGATCGCCCGCCGGCCGGGGCCATTCCCAATCACACAGATGCCGAGCGCCGAGTCGACGTCCCGGCCTTGATGGAACACGGTCTGCTTGTCGGCTGCTCCATCGCCGTCGGTGTCTTCCAGCACCAGAATCCGGTCGCCCTCCTTACGGGTATTTTTCTTGCCGCGATAGTTCACCACCTCGCAGACCCAGACTCGGCCGGCCGCGTCGATGTCGATGTTTGACGGGCTCGACAGCAGCGGCTCGGCGGCGTAGAGGCCGACCTTGAGGCCCGAGGCGACCTCGAGTGCTTCGACTGCCGCTCCAGGCGCGACGGGCCCGGCGGCATGACTGCTTGAACCGAGAGTAGTGGCAAGGACTGCTGCGAGAGTGGCGGCAACGATCGCGGGGGAAAGCAGTTGTCGTGACATAATAATGAACTCCGCAGAGATGCTGGGGAAAGGCAGGCGAGCGGTGAGCGGACCGGTCGCACCGGTTGGTCAGCCTGATGCCGGCTGCATGGTGAAAAGCATTCCCGTGATGCCGCGAGCCACCTCGCGTTACCGCAGAATTGTGCCTACCATCGAAGTAAGCAGCAAGCCTACTGGCCGCGCAGATGCCGCCGGCACCCACCCCTGGTGGCCTCAGGCTGAATGGTCGCCCTTGCTGTAATGCACGAGAGAGAAAGACATGGCAAGCATTTGTGTACGTTCCAGGCGTTCCCGGCTCATGCCGTTTGCTGTCGCAGCTGCGGTCCTCGCTGGGCTGATCTCGCCCGCAGTGGCGGCTGACGGTCTGGCTGCGGCAACAGCCGCCGTCAGCGGCTTCACGCTGCCTGAGGGCATGACCATGACCGCCGTCGCCGCTGACCCACTGGTGGCCAACCCGGTCGCCTTCTGCCTCGATGAGCAGGGCCGGATCTATGTCTGCGAGACCTTTCGCCAGAGCAAGGGCGTTGAGGACAACCGCGGTCACCGCGACTGGCTGGAGACCGATCTCTCGCTGCAGACCGTTGCCGAACGGGTGGCGATGTTTCGGAAGTTTCTTGGAGATAAGGCCGAAGCCTACACGGTTCACGAGGACCGCATCCGGCTGCTCGCTGACACCGATGGCGATGGCCTGCTCGACCAGGCGACCGACTTTGCGGACGGCTTCCGCGGGATTGAAGAGGGCACCGGTGCCGGCGTGCTCGCCGTTGACGGCGACGTCTACTACACCTGCATCCCAAGGCTCTGGCGACTGCGGGATGACAACGGTGATGGCAAGGCGGAGCACCGCGAGGCCCTGCACGACGGCTACGGTGTACGGGTCGCCTTTCGGGGCCACGACATGCACGGGCTGGCCCTCGGCCCCGATGGCCGCATCTATTTCAGCATCGGTGACCGCGGCTACAACGTGCTGACGCCCGAGGGCAGCCGGCTGGTCCGGCCCGAGACCGGGGCGGTCTTTCGGTGCGAACGCGACGGCAGCGGCCTGGAGGAGTTTGCCTATGGCCTGCGGAACCCGCAGGAGCTTGCCTTCGACGATTTTGGCAATCTGTTCACCGGCGACAACAATTCGGACTCCGGGGACAAGGCCCGCTGGGTCCACGTCGTTGAAGGTGGCGACAGCGGCTGGCGGATGCACTATCAGTACCTGCCCGACCGTGGTCCCTGGAACCGGGAGCGAATCTGGTATCCGTATCGGGCCGACGACAAGACGACGGCCGTCCAGCCAGCAGCGATTGTGCCGCCGGTGGCCAATCTCGGTGACGGGCCGTCAGGGCTGGCGGCCTACCCCGGCGTGGGCCTGCCGCAGCGATACGACGGCCACTTTTTTCTGGCCGACTTCCGTGGCAGCAAAGCCAATAGCGGCATCCGCTCCTTCGCCGTCACGCCGAAGGGGGCGAGCTTTGAGCTGGTCGACAGCGACTGGTTCATCCAGGGCGTGCTCGCCACCGATGTCGATTTCGGCTACGACGGCCGCATCTATCTCAGCGACTGGATCGAAGGCTGGGGTGGCACGGGCAAGGGCCGGATCTACGCCGGGCAGATGGCTGACGCTGCGGCAGCAGCCGAGGTGGCTGAACTCTTTCGGGCCGGCTTTGCCGAGCGGCCCGATGCTGAGCTTGAGCGGCTGCTCGGGCATGACGATCGCCGGGTGCGGCAGCGGGCGCAGTTTGCCCTGGCCGACCGGAATGCCACCGAGCTGCTGAAGCGAGTGGCGGGTGACCGCAGCCTGCCACTGCGGCCCCGGCTGCATGCGACCTGGGGGCTGGGCCAGCTGCAGCGTCGTGGCAGTGATCAGACCGCTGCCCTGCTGGCTCTGCTGGAAGACCACGACAGCGAACTGCGACGGCAGGCGGCGACCGTGCTGGGCGATGCCCGTCGGCCCGAGGCCGTGCTGCCCTTGGTAGCCCTGCTGGCGGAGGACCACACTGCAGCTGAACAGGCGGCCGCTGCGATTGCCCTGGCACGGATCGCCGCTGTGGTCGAGCCGGCTGAGGTTGCTCCCGCCGTGCCCGCCCTCGTCGACCTGGTGGCCCGCAACGATGATGCCGATGCCGTGCTCCGGCATGCGGCCTGCTATGGTCTTGCCGCTGCAGCCACTCAGTCGGACCTGGTAGGCCTGGCCGCTGACCCCCGGCCGGCGGTACGGCTAGGAGCAGTCGTTGCCCTGGGGCGACAGCAGGCCGGCGGGCTGGTGGTGTTTCTTGACGATGCCGACAGCCGGGTGGTCGCGGCAGCGGCCCGGGCCATTCATGATGAATCAGCCGGCGAGGAACTTGCGGCTCTGGCGGCGATCGCCTGCCGGGATGATCTCACTGAGGCCACTCACCGCCGGGCGATGAATGCCGCCTTCCGGCTGGGCGGGGTCGAGCAGGCCGAGCAGGTAGCCCGGTTGGCGGCCGACAACCGGCTGGCCGCTGTCTTGCGGCTGGAGGCGATTGAAGAACTGCGGCTCTGGCCGACGCCACCGGCACTTGACCGAGTGACCCATCGGCATCGGCCGCTGGCCACTCGACCAGCCGGCGAGGCGGCAGCCGCGGTTCATGGCCATGTTGCCGGTCTGCTTGCGGGACCAGCGGCAGTGCGAGAGCAGGCGGCGGGCCTGCTGGCTGCCTACGACGTGACCGCCGCAGTCGAGCCATTGCTTGCCTTGCTTGACAGCCGCGATGAGCCGGCCAGTGTCCGAGTGGCCGCAGTCAAGGCTGTCGGCCAACTCAAGCAGGATGCCATTGCCCAGCGGATGCGAATGCTGCTGCGCGACCCCGAGGCGGCCGTCCGGTCAGCGGCCCGTGGTCTGCTTGGCAGCATCGACCCGGTGCTGGCCGTGGTGGAACTGGAGGCAGTCTTGCAAGACGGCAGTGTTGTTGAGCAGCAGGCCGCGATTGAGAGTCTCGTCGCCTTGAAGTCAGCCCCGGCTGATGAGGTGCTGGTGACGGCCCTGACCCGACAGGCCGCCGGGACCGGTTCGTCCGCAATCCTGCTCGATCTGTTTGAGGCTGCTGATTTTCGCAGGACGCCGCAGCTGCTCGAGGCTGTCAAAGCCATTGAAGCGGCTGACGATCCGGACGATCGCTTGGCCGGCTGGCGGCAGTGTCTGGCTGGTGGCGATGTTGCCGCCGGGCGGAAGATTTTTCATGAGAACACCACGGCCAGTTGCCTGCGGTGCCATCAGGTCAACGGCAAGGGGGGCGAGGTCGGCCCGAACCTCTCGGAGATCGGCAAGCAGAAGCCGGCTGAGTATCTCTTGGAATCGATCGTCGACCCCAATGCGGTCATCGCGAAGGGGTTTGGCACGGTGCAGTTTCTGCTGGCCGACGGCACGCTGAAGGCGGGCATTGTGCGAGAAGAAACTGACGACGCCTTCCGAATCATCACGCCGGAGGCCAAGGAACTGGTGATTGCCAAGGACGAGATCGACGAGACATCGGCTGGCCTTTCCGGCATGCCGGCTGACATCGTCAGGCAGTTGTCGAAGCGGCAGATTCGTGATCTCGTGGCCTATCTGGGCAGTTTGCAGAAAGAGCAGAAACCGACCGGCCACGAAGAGTAGGTGACCGCCATAACTGTTTCCGTTGGACCGGGCGAAAAAGGCGGAATCAGCGCAGGTGAGTCTTGCGGTAGCCCAGGACTTCCGGACTTCGGTTCGGCTTTTCACAAGTCCAAACGCAGCAGCCGTGGAAACCTCCGCGTCTTCCAGCCCAGACCCCCATGCTTCGAAGGGCCTCCATGCTTAGAAGCCCGAAGCGCAAGCTGAGGGAAACCGCGTTTTTGATCCACAGACCGCATTCCCTCGGCTCGCGCCTCGGGCTTCCCGGAGTTCGGTTCGGCTTTGTTCAGGTCCAAACGCAGCAGTCGCGAAAACCTCCGCGTCTTCCAGCACAGGCCCCATGCTTCGAAGCCCGAAGCGCAAGCTGAGGGAAATCGCGTGTGTGATCCAAGAAACGCATTCCCCGGGCTCACGCCCTGGGCTTTCTGGAGTTTGGTTCCGCTAAGCGCAACACTAAAAAGCGCAAGCTGAGGGAAACCGCGTTATTTGATCCAAGAAACGCATTTCCCGGGCTCACGCCCGGGGATTCCGGCGGCTGTCAGTCGGCTAAAAATGAATAATTGGCTGAGACGAAAGCACTCGAATGCCGCCGCAGAAGCGCCAGGCCCCCCCAGCTTTTGCAGCCACTAAATCCTGCAGAACCGGCACGATCGTTACCGATAACCATTGAGGGTCGGCGGCACCGCGCCGCTGGTTCGAAGCCCCCCGGGCCACATTTTCCGGGGTAGGGTCGTGCCGTGACGATGAATCTGCCGTTCAGCCTGCGAGCCTGGCTGGCCGTAGCCCCGGTCATGCTGGGGCTGGCGGTCCTGGGGCCGGTCTGGGCGGATGAGCAGTTGCTGCTGCCTGAGCCGGCTAATCCCGATGCCTCCCCGGAGTTGGCCGAGGTGGTTGTCCCGCCGCTTTCCCAGGCCGACATCGAACGGCTGATCGACCAGCGGGTGGAGGCGCGGCTGCAGGCGATGCCCCGGCCCCGTTACGTGCCGGCCACCGACATCCTGCCGCCGCAGGGGGCGATCCTGATCGACACCGACGCCGACCGGGGCGAGTTCCCCTTCTCGGCCGCCCTCAGTGGTTTCGTGCAGCTGCGGTGGTTGGAGTTCGCCCGGTCGTCAACCAGCTGGACCGACAGCACGGGCAAGACCTTTCCGGTCACCAACATCAACACCTTCAACCTCAACCGGTTCTTTATTACGACGGCGGGCCACGTTGTTGATGAGCGGCTGCTCTACAACATCACGATCTTCGGTACCACCGACAACGGCCTACGGGCGCCGATCGTGCCGATCGGCTTTGGTGGCTTCAAGTGGAGTGAGGCGGCGATGCTTGCCGTCGGCATGACGCAGGTCTTTGTCACTCGCGAATGGCCCGAAGCGCCAGCCTGGCAGATGGGTGTTGAGAGGAGCATGGCCAACACCTTCTTTCGGCCAGGCTTCAGCCCGGGCGTGTTTGCCAAGGGCAGCCTCGGCGACCGCACGCTGTTCTATCAGGCGGGCATCTGGAACGGCATCGACGGTGGCACCCTCGGCACCCTGCGGCAGGGCACCTCGATGGCCTTTGCCGGTACCAGTTGGTGGGAGCCGCTGGCCCCGTTCGGCCTGGGCTATGGCGACATGTCCTATCACCGCGACCCGGCCCTGCGGCTGGGACTGGGCGGCTGCTATGGCCGTACCCAGGAACTGCGAATCGTCGGCGGCAACCCGGAAGACACGCTGATCCGGCTCTCGGACGGCACGCCATTGAACAGACCCGGCGCCCTCGGTGACGGCACCCAGATTGACCAGTTCCGCTATCACCTGGCTTCGGTCGATGCCGGTTGGAAGTATCGCGGCTGGGCGGTCAACTTTGAGTACTACTTTCGATTGCTCAACAACTTTGTCGGTGACGGCCCCTTCGAGCGGAACAGCGTCTATGACCAGGGGGGCAACGGCTATATCTCGTGGTGCTTTCTGCCCCGGACCCTTGAGGCTTACGGCCGGTCGAGCGTGGTCACGGGCGACTATGGCACGGGCCAGGAGTATGGCGGTGGCGTCAACTGGTACCTGAAGAAATCTCGCCAGGCCCGGCTGACGCTCGAGGCACTTTCCATCCTTCGCAGCCCGGCCCAGAACCCACTCTATCCCTACCGGGCCGGCTTCAGCGGCACCGCCATCCAGACCCAGTTGATGGTGATCTTCTGATAAGCGGTGGTGATGGGTTCGAGTCGACGTGCTTTCATCGGAATTCTGGCGAATTCCGCTACGGGTGCGGGCGGTTGAATTCCGGCGTCGGGTGCGGTCGGTTGAATTTCGGCGTCGGGTGCAGGCGGTTGAATTTCGGCGTCGGGTGCGGTCGGTTGAATTTCGGCGTCGGGTGCGGTCGGTTGAATTTCGG
>CBFIHA010000077.1:0-17545 GCA_965662195.1 uncultured Pirellulales bacterium | reverse complement strand
CGCGTTTGACGTCGATTACACAGTCGCAAAAACACGCTCATGACAAATCCTGAATCAGTTTGATCAGCGGCAGGAACAGGGCCACCACGATGAAGCCGACCGCACCACCCAGGAAGATGATCAGCAGCGGCTCCATCAGGCTCGTCAGACTTTCAGTCAGCACCGCCACCTCTTCGTCGTAGGTGTCGGCCACCTTGTAAAGCATGGTGTCGAGTTCACCCGACTCTTCGCCGACGTCCACCATGTTGACCACGAGGTCGTCGAGGATCGGCTTTTTGTATTTGCCCATATAGAGCAGGGCGCCAATGCCCGGGACGAACAGCGTCCAGAAAAACATCGCCACCGGGTGAAACGGTGGCACAGCCGCCTCCTTCATCGGGGCGGCAATCGACTCACCGTCGCGGATGCGGTCGGAGACATGGCTGAACATCTTCTCGAACATCTTGTTGCCGGTGGTCTCTTTGGTGATGTTCAGCCCTTCCAGAATCGGCACGCCGGCGCCCAGCAGGGTGCCGAGCGTTCGGCAGGAGCGGGCGACCAGGTTCTTTTCCACCAGCTGGCCGAAGATCGGCATTTTCAGCGTGAACAAGTCCCAGCCCATGGCACCGTAACTGCTCATCCGGACCAGCTTGATGAAATACATGAAGGCAAAGGGCACCGCCGGAATCAGCCAGAAGCCTGGGACCGGCAGCACCTGGCGGCCAGGATTCTCTTCCGAGCCATCGCCACCCACGGTGCCCGACGCCAAAATTGATGACGCGTCGATCAGCGTCTGCGTCATGGCCGGCAACTCACTGCCGAAGTCGTCAAAAATCTTTTTGAACTGCGGCACAATCGTGATCATGATGAATGACAGGATGCCGACGGCAACCGAGACGACCACGATCGGGTAGACCATCGCCCCCTTCACCTTGCGGCGAAGCGAAGCAGCCCGCTCCATGAACTCCGAGAGCCGGCGGAGGATCACCTCGAGGGCACCGCCCGCCTCACCAGCCCGGATCATGTTGCAGTAGAGCCGGTCGAAGGCCTTGGGGCTCTTAGCCATCGCCTCGGAAAGGGTCGAGCCACCCTCAATCTCATCACAGGTGTCGAGCAGGGCGTTTTTGAGCTTGCCCGGCTGCTGCATCTCGCCCAGCACCTTCAGGCTGCGGAGGATTGGCAGACCGGCGTCCTGCAGAATGGAAAGCTGCCGGGTGAACAGCGTGAGGTCCTTCTGTTTGACCTTGCCGAGAGCGAACGAACGGCCCGGTTTTTTGCCGGCCGCGGCAGCCCCCTTCGCCTTCTGGGCCTTGATCTTGGTGACCATGTAGCCCATCGACCGGATTGTGGCCTGGGCCTCATTCTCGTTGCCGGCATCGACGGTATCCCGGATCTCCTTTCCGGTGGCCGCGTCGATGGCTTCGAACATGAACGTGGGCATGGGGTCGTCTCGATCAGGTCAGGATGGTCAGTGGAGGGGCCGGTTGTCAGGCCTCCAGAATCGTCTCGCGAATTACCTCGTCGGGCGTGGTGTGGCCCTCGAACATGTTGAACAGCCCCGAGTCACGGAGAGTGACCATGCCGCCCCTGCGGGCGAGGTCACGGATCTCCTCGGTCGAGGCGTTGCGAATCACCAGGTCGCGGAGGTCGTCGTTCATGACCAGCAGTTCATAGAGGCCCAGTCTGCCCTTGTAGCCGGTGCCGCTGCACTTGTCGCAGCCCTTGCCCCGGTAAAAGCTCTTGCCGACGATCTGGTCGCTGGTCAGTTCAAGGTCGGCCAGGGTCTCGGAGTCGGGCACAAACTCTTCTTTGCAGTTGCCACAGATCCGCCGCACCAACCGCTGGGCCAGGATCGCCTCGACCGTGGCCGTGATCAAGAACGGCTGCACCCCCATGTCCCGCAGCCGGGTGACCGTGGCAGGAGAGTCGTTGGTGTGCAGGGTGGAAAAGACCATGTGGCCGGTGAGGGCCGCCTGGATGGCAATTTCGGCCGTTTCGACGTCGCGGATTTCACCCACCAGGATGCGGTCGGGGTCCTGCCGCAGAATTGCCCGCAGGGCCGAGGCAAAGGTGACGCCGATGTCGCTGTCGATCGGCACCTGCACGATGCCCTCGATGTCGTACTCAATCGGGTCTTCGGTGGTGATGATCTTGTCGTCGGGCTCGTTGAGTTCGGACAGGGCCGAGTAGAGCGTGGTGGTCTTGCCTGAGCCGGTCGGACCGGTCACCAGGATGATGCCGTTGGGCCGGATCATCACCTCGCGGAATCGCCGCAGGATGCCCTCGTCCATGCCCAGCTTGTCGAGGTCAAGCGAGACGACGCCGCGGTCGAGCACCCGCATGACCACGCTCTCGCCAAACAGCGTCGGCAGCACGCTCACCCGCAGGTCGACCGGGTGGCCACTGACCGACAGTTCGATCCGGCCGTCCTGCGGCATCCGCCGTTCGGCAATGTCGAGGTTGGCCATCACCTTGATGCGGGTGGTGATCGCAAACGACAGGTGCTTCGGCGGCGGCACCATCTCCTGCAGCACGCCGTCGGCCTTCATGCGGATGCGGAAGCTATCTTCGAATGGCTCGAGGTGAATGTCACTGGCGTTCTCTTTGATGGCCATCAGCAGGACGAGGTTGAGCAGCTTGCGGACCGGGGCCGAATCGGCCATCGCCTCGGCACTGGTCAGGTCGATCGGGCCGTCATTGCCGATCTCCCGGGCCGCGTCGGCCAGATCCTTGTTGGTCTCCATCTCTTCGACGATCGACTCGACCGTCTCGATGGTGCCGGAATAGAACTTTTCAATCGCCTTGTCGATCTCGGCGTCGGTCGCCACCATCACGCCGATGTCATAGCCGAGGAACACCCGCAGCTCATCGGCAATCTGAATCTTCTGCGGGTCGGCCGTGGCAATCGTCAGCCGGTTGTCCTTCAGCTCCAGCGGCACCACCCGGTACATCTCGGCCATGGTGCGGCTGACGACCTCGATCAACTCGTGGGAGATCTGCTTGTCATAGAGCGTGACGAACAGGGTGTTCCACTGCTCGGCCAGCGCCTCGCCCAGCTGCTCATCGCTGAAAAGGCCCAGTGACACGCCCACCCGGCCCAGCAGCTCGCCCCCGCGGGCCTCCTGCTCGGCCAGTATCTGCTCAAGCTGCTCGTCGTCGATCAGCCCGAGGTCGGTCAGGATCTGTCCCAGTCGTTTCAGTGCCATGGTGCTACCTCGAGCTGAGTTCCCGCTGGGCCCGCCGGGCGATTTCGGCCTCGTCCTCGAAGATGCCCTTCTTGGCGTCGGCGATCCGCTTCATCAGGTCGTCGGGGCTCTGCGACTTGTACATGACGTCGTCTTCGGCAACCAGTTTCTCTTTCCAGAGCTTGAACAGATGGTCGTCCAGCAGCTGCATGCCCAGCTTGGTGCCGGTCTGAATGGCGGAGTTGATCCGGAAGGTTTTGTTTTCGCGGATCAGGTTGCCGATGGCGGGAGTGACCACCAGGATCTCGTAGGCCGCCACCCGGCCCCCGCCGATCTTTTTCAGGAGCGCCTGTGAGACCACGCCGATGATCGCCGTCGACAGCTGTGTGCGGATCTGTTCCTGCTGGTTGGTCGGAAAGGCGTCGATGATGCGGTTGACCGTGCCTTGGGCCGAACTGGTGTGCAACGTGCCAAAGACAACGTGGCCGGTCTCGGCCGCCGAGATGGCCGCCTCGATGGTCTCCAGGTCGCGAAGCTCGCCCACCAGAATCACGTCGGGGTCCTGCCGCAGGGCCCGCCGCAGGGCCTCGGCAAAGCCGGTCACGTCGGTGCCGACCTCCCGCTGGTTGACCGTGCTTTTCTTCGAGTAGTGATAGAACTCGATCGGGTCCTCGATCGTGATGATGTGGTGGTCGTATTTCCCGTTGATGTAGTCGATCAGGCTGGCCAGCGTGGTCGACTTGCCGGAGCCGGTTGGCCCCGTCACCAGGAACAGGCCGCGCGGCCGGGTGACCATCCGCTTGCAGACCTCCGGCACGCCGAGCTGCTCGGGTGTGAGCATCTTGTTGGGGATCTGCCGCAGCACCATCGCCACCGAGCCCCGCTGCTTGAACACGCTGACCCGGAAGCGGGCCATGTCGCCGAAGGCAAAGCCAAAGTCGGTGCCCCCCATCTCGGCCAGTTCGGCCTGGCAGCGCTCGGGAGTGATCGACTTCATCAGGCCGTTGGTGTCATCGGCAGTCATGACTTTGGTCTTCTGCGGCTTCATGCCGCCGTCCTGCCGGAAGACCGGCGGCTGGCCGACGGTGATGTGGATGTCGCTGACGCCTCCTTTCACCGCCGCGGTGAGGAGCTTGTCGATCTGGATCGTGCCACCGGCCTCCTCCGGCATGGCGAAGTCATCCTCGACCGAACGCACCCGGACACCCGAGCCGGGCTCATCACGCTGCTCATCCTGCATGTCCAGTTCCAGCGGCATGTCACCGTCGGCGGCGGCCGGCTGCTCGGCCTTTTGCAGCACCAGCACCTCGGTGCCGGAAACCTGCAGCACCGACCCAGCGATCGGGCCGTGGGAAGAGCTGAAGACGAACTTCTGCGGGTCGGCACCGGCGGGCATCACGGCGGCAATCAGGCCGTCCACCTCAGCCGCTGCGATCGGCTTGATCTTCAGCTGCCGCAGCTGCTCGTTGATCCGCAGCATCGGTGGCACGCCCCCCGACAGCCGCAGCTCGGTGGCATGGTTGTCGAAGGCCACCTTCAGGAGCTTTTCGACGTGGGCGAATTCTGGTGAGGCCGCAACGCTCATGGTGTTGTCCGTTCCAACGCGGTTCGCAAAAGGTGGACTGCCGCCGATCGGCAAGCCAACCGCCGCCGACCTGTTCGCCGGTCGTCACCGCGGGCTGCCAGTCGGGAAACCCTCCCGAGGCAATCATACCTCAGCCAGCCGCCCTCCGGCGGTCGACGGACAGCCTGCGGCAGCCTCAATATGCCCCGCCAGGCCGCTGGACACCAAGTGGGCACACCAAAATTGAACCCGGCATCGGCCCAAAGAAGGACCGGCCACGGCTGCCGCCTGAACATGGAAGAGGTTCCTTAAAATGCCATCGAGCCGGCCCCTGACAGCGGCCCGACGGCACCGGTGGCGGAGTGGCCACCACCATTCAAAGTATGCCATCGGCCAGCGGGAAAGTCACGCTCCGGGAAAAACGGCCGCCCATTTCTTTTATGTGAGGTTTGCTACCATTTCGCGATGCTCCGTCACGCCCCCCTCATTTCCAGAGCTTCCGCCACCGCTGAAACCGAGCGGTGGCAGCCAGAACAGCGGCATTCGCGGCAACGGCTGGTCTGGCTGATCGATCCGATTGGGGCGATTCCCGGCGAGGGACTGCTTCCCTCCCGGACCTGGGCCGTGGCCCGGGCGTTGGTGGCCGCCGGCCACGAGGTGATCTGGTGGACCAGCAGTTTCAGTCACACCAGGCGGATTCCGCGGACGCCGCCGCTGCAGATTTTTGCCGAGGAGGGCTTTCAGGTCCGGCTGATTGCCGCCCGCCGCTACCGGCAGGAATTCTGCCGGGCCCGGTTTGCCAGCCATCGCGATTTTGCCCGAACCTTCGAACGGGTCGCCTGCGAATCGGTTGCCGCCGGACAGTTGGAACGGCCCGACCTGCTGGTGGCCACGCTGCCCCCTCCCGAAACAGTCGATTCGGCCATCCGTGTCGCCCACCGTCTGGACGCTGAACTAGTGGTGGACGTGACTGAATGGTGGCCTGAGCCCCTGCGGCCGCTCATTCCCGGCCCCGTCTGGCTGGCAAAGCTGCTGGCGGCGGTGCGTTTTCCGGCTCTCGACCGGCAGCAGCGGCTGCTGCTGGGCCGGGCCGACGCCCTGCTCGCCGGCTCGCGGACCACCGCCAACGAATTGCAGTCGCCCGAGACCGCGAAACTGCCGCTGAAGGTGGTGCCGACCGGCTCGTACGTGCAGGACTATGCGGCACCGGCACCGCTGATCGACCGGGTGCCGGCCCCGGGCCGCAACGGCCGGCAGCCGGTCAGCCCGGCCCCGCCGCCGCTGGCGATTGCGGTCGGCGGCGACCTGGATGACAAGGCCGACCTGCTGCGGCTGGTCGACCTGGCGCGGGCCCTCAGCAGCCGCCAGGTCAATGCCGTGCTGCGGGTGGTGGGGGGCGGCCGCTGGATGCCCCGGCTGGAATCGGCCGCTCAGTTGGTGAAGGGGGCGTGCCGCATCGAGCCTCACGGCATGGTCGACCGTACCCGGTATGTCAGCCTGCTGGCCGATTGCCAGGCAGGATTGGTGCTGCCGGGACTGTTGGCACGGTTTCCGCTGCCGGCCGTGGCCAGCGACTATGCCGCCGCCGGGCTGGCCGTCGTGGTGGCTGGCCCGGGTGAGCTGGCCGACATGGTGCTGGCAGCGGAGGCGGGGGTGGTGGCCGCCGATTCCGGGCCTGGGACCCTTGCCGCAGCCATCGCGCAGCTGGCGGCATCCCCACCGCAGCTTTCCCGCCAGCGGCAGGCTGCCCGGCGGCTGGCCGAACAGAGCCTTGACCGCGAGCGGTTGGCCGCCGATCTGGTGGTCTGGCTTGAGTCGCTGGCCACACGGGAAGCCTCAGCCGCCGGCGGCGATCAGGTCTTGAACCTGCTTGAGCAGCGCTGAGGCCTTGAAGGGCATCGTCACGACGTGCCGCAGGTCGTCCTCAACCGCTTCGGCAGCCAGCTCCATCTGCCGGTCACTTGTGATCAGCAACGCCGGAATCTTTTTGAGGTAGGGATCGGGGGCGAGGGCGTTGAAGACCTCGACCGCATCCCTCCCCAGCATCTGGCTGCTCAGCAGCAGCAGATCGGCCGGCCGCGGAACCGTCTCGAATCTGGTCAGGGCCCGGCGGGGATTCTCGGTGACCAGCACCTTGAAGCCCTTCTCGGTAAAGAACTGCCGAAGTGAATCCTGTGATTTTCCAGAGACCTCAACCAGCATGATTTTGGGCTTCTCTCCCCCCGCCGCTGCCGCTGCCCCCGCTGCCGCCGGCAGCACCGCAGCCGGCTGGGCCACCCGCTGCTGCTGGCCCGGCTGCTCGGCCGCTTGATACCGGACGCGAATCGGCTCGAGCGCCTGCCGGACCTCGACCGCTGTCTGGAAGCGTTCTCTCGGTTTTACATTCAGCAGTTTGCCGACAATGTCGGTCAGATCCCGAGGCAGGTGTGGGGCCACCTTGCCCAGCGGATCGATCTGTGTGAACCGACGCGGGTCGGCCCGGGCTGAGCGGTCGCGGGTTTCTGGCATTGCGGACCGCCCGCTCAGCAGCAGATAGATGAGCGAGCCGAGGAAGAAGATGTCGCTGCGGACATCGTCGCCGCGAACCCCGCCGGCAGTCTCAAGCGCGGCGTAGTCGACGGTGCGGAGCTTGCCGACCTCGTCCGGCTTCTTTCCCTTGCCCTCCACGAAACTGGCCAGGCCGAAGTCGACGAGTTTGGCCTCGCCCGTCGCCGAGACCAGCACGTTGGAGGCCTTCAGGTCACGATGGGTCACGCCCTCGCCATGGGCGTATTCAAGCGCGGCGACCAGTTGCAGTGCCATCTCGATCCCCCGGTTCAGGTCGAGACCACCCCGGATTTTCACCAGCTCGCGGAGGGTCTGTCCCTCGACGAACTCCATCGTGATGTAGCTGCTGTTGTTCTCCTTGCCGACATCGTCGATCCGCACGATCCCCGGGTGTCGCAGCATCAGGCCCATGCGACCCTCACGGAGGAAGAGTTCGCACTTGTCGGCCTCGGAGGCAAACCGCTTCCGCAGCACCTTGACGGCGACAATGTTGCCCGAATCGAGGTGGATGGCCCGATAGACCCGGGCGAACGAGCCTGCTCCGGCCTGGTAAAGAATTTTTGCCCGGCCGAAGAAAAACCCCTGCCGGTACCCCCCGCTGAGACGATCCCACTGGTAGCCCGTCAGCAGTTCCCGCCGGACCATTGCCGCACCGAGTTGCTCAATCGGCACGTCCTGGCTGCCCAACTCTCGCCAGACTTCAGCGAGTTCGGCCGACCCGACCAGGTCGAGGTCGATGGCGGCGGCAGCGGTATCCTCGGTGCTGAGTGTCGGCATGATTTCGGGAATTCCTCGTCCAAGCGTAATCTTCTTCGGCTCGGCCGCGAATTGGTCTCGCCAAAAACTTCGTAGTCCCCTCAGCCTTCCCAGGACTCCGGCGGGGGCAGAACCACTGCCGCTTCCTGCGGCGTCAGGCTGTTTTCACAGCCTGCGAGGTGCATTTTCCCCCCGGCAGCCCCTCTGGAGTGGAGCAGTCCTCACCTGCTACAAGCCTGCAGCAATCTCCTCGTCCCGCCCGGTGGGAATGGGCTCTTTTTCGCGAACTCCGGGCCAAACTGCCCGGAGCTACCTGCTGGCATGAACCGACCCCTCCGTTACCGCTGGCCGGCATTCAGGTGGTGGCTGCCGGTGGCAGTCGCCGGTGCGTGCTTGCTGGGGGTGGACTGCCCAGCCGCTGCGGCCGGTTTCGTGGAGGGTTTTGAGGGACCGGCGACACGGGCTACCGTCGTTCCTGCGGCTGGACTCCGCCTGATCAGCCAGCAGATCGAACGTGGCCAAAGCCATGCCGGCACGGCGGCGGAAACATTTGTGCTGGAGGCCGCCCAGCCGCTGCTGGCCCAGCTGCTGCTGCCGCTGGCAGAGGCGGCGGTGATCGATGAATTTGCCGCCGGTCTCTGGGTGCGGTGCGATCACCCCGGTGCCCGGCTGGCCTGTCGGGTGCGGCTGCCGCAGGCCCGCACCGCTGCCGGCGTTCCGCTGGAATTGTTCGCGGCGGGTCCGCCGGCCGGTTCGACCGGACGCTGGCAGGAGCTTTCGATCACCGGCCTGCCGGAGCTGTTGGCCCAGCGACTGCCTGCCTTGCGAGCTGAATACGGGCCTGAGGTTTCGCTAGCCGCCGCGGTGATCACCGGCCTGGCGGTCGAGATTCCGCTTGGAGCCGGTCGCTGCACCGCCTCACTCGACGACCTGCGGGTGGAAGGCCTGATTCCGCCGGGTTCAACGGCGGCGGCCAGCCGCCAGCCCGGGTTACCACCGCCGGCCGAAACCGCTCCGGCGGCTGCCGCCGGGCTGGTTCGCGGGGTGCTGGAGGTGGCCGGCCGGCCGTTTTTCCCCCGGGCGGTCGATCACAACGGAGAGCCACTCACGGCGCTGGTTCGGCTTGGGTTCAACTGCGTGCGACTGCAGGAGCCGGCGTCGGCCGATCTGCTTGCCGAGGCGGCCCGGGCCGGTATCTGGATCATCTGCCCGCCGCCAACGCTGCCGGAGGTCGATCTGCGGGAGCCCGACAAGCTGCCGGCCTTCTCCGAGCGGTGGGACCGCGTGCTGCTCTGGGACATGGGCAGCGGCCTGTCGACCGACGACATCCCCCGGCTGGCCGAACAGGTGCGCCGGCTGCGGATCTGCGACCGACGGCAGGGACGCCCGGTGATCGCCTCGGCCACCTCCGGCCTCCGCGAACTCTCGCGGCACATCGACATGCTCGTCGCCCGCCGGGCCGTACTGGGAACCAGTCTGGAGCTGACCAACTACCTCAGCTGGCTCGAACAGCAGCCTCGGCTGGCCCGGCCAGGCACGCCACTGCTGGCGACGTTGGCCACTGAAATCGATGCCCGTACTGCCGCCCAGGCCGCCCTGCTGTCGGGCACGGGTGGCCGCGGCTTGCCGGTCGACGAGGAAAGTCTGCTGGGGGCAGCCTTCACCACGCTGGCGGCCGGCAGCCGGGGCATTCTGTTCCAGTCTGAGCGGCGGCTCGATGGCACCGACGCCGAGACGTCAGCCCGGGCCGCAGCGGTCCAGCGGGTGAACCTCGAACTTGAGCCGATTACCGCCTGGGGAGCCAGCGGGCGATTCACCGCCACGGCCGAAACGAGTGACCGCGATGTGCAGGCCATGGTGGTCGAGGCCTCACGGTCGCGGCTGGTGCTGGTCTGGCGGGCGGTCCAGGGCGGGCAGGTGATGGCCCGGCACTACAGCGGCGACATTCCCCGTCAGGAGCAGCCGCTGACACTCCTGGTGCCAGGTGTGCCGGAGGCCCATCGACCCTGGGAGATCACCCACAGCACCCTGCGGCCGCTGAACCACCGTCGGGTGACCGGCGGGGTCTCGATGACACTCGACAACTTTCATGCCGCAGCCGTCATCCTCGTCAGCGGCGACCCGGCCGCCACGGCCCACGTGCAGGAGATCGTCCGCCGGACCGCGCCGACGGCAGCCCTGCTGGCCCGCTCACAGGCCGCCGCAGCCATCGCCCGCAGCAGCCGCCTGGCGGCTGAACTTCCCCGGCAGGCCCTGGGCCACCTTCCGGTGACCGAGATGCTGGCCGAAGCCCAGCGGGATGCCACCCGGGCCGAGGCGGTGCTGCAGTCCGATCCGGCTGCGGCCGTCGTGCTGCTGGAGCGATCGCGGGCGATAGCCGGGCAGCTTGAGCGGCTGTTCTGGGAGCGGGGGGTGACCGCCACCGGTTCGATCGTGGCCAGTCCCCTGACCACCTCCACGGCCAGCCTGCCCGACCATTGGCGGCTGATCGAGGCGTTGGCCACGGCGACCACCGGTCCCGACCTGCTCGTCGGTGGTGGCATGGAACGGATCGATCTGCTGGCCGAGAACGGCTGGCGGCATGTGGTGCAGCCCACTCCAACAATCGAAACCGGCGTCGAACTGGCCACCCGCCGGCCGGCCGAAGGGGAACGCAGCCTGCGAATGATCGCCGCCGCCGCCGACCCGGAGCAGGCTCCGTTGGTCGTCGAGACGCCGCCGATCTGGATCACCACGCCGCCGATCCGGGCGGCCGCCGGGACCCTGCTGGAAATATCGGCTCAGGTCTGGGTGCCCGGGCGGGTGGAGGGTTCGGTTGACGGCCTGCTGGTCTTTGACTCCTACGGTGGGCCGGCCCTCGCCGAGCGGGTCAACAAGACCGACAGTTGGCGGCGCCTGGTGCTCTACCGGGTTGTGCCACCGGCCGCGGCGACCGCAACCGACCGGGCCCCAGAGCCACCGCCGCTGACGGTGACCTTTGCCCTGACGGGTCTGGGCGAGGCCCGCATCGATGCAGTTGCCATCCGCCCGCTGATCCGGGGTGGGGCTGGTGGTGCCAGTGTCCGCCCGGCCGCCGCAGCTCCCGGGGGCTTTCCGCGGCCCGATGATCTGCTGCGGCAGTCGCCAGCCCGGTCGACCCCTCCGCCGCCGCCAGCCCCCCCACCTGCTGCCCCAGAGCCGGAGGCGGCCTGGCCGGGCATGGACCTCAGCTGGCCCAAGCTGCTCCCCGTCGCCCGTCCCGACAACGCCCCGCCCGCGGGCCCCTCGGGCAGCACCATCGACCCCTTCAAGCGGGCCCGGCGTGGTGCGTCGGCAGCAGCGGCACCGTAGAGTTAGGCAAACCAAAGCCACTCTGCCGAGAACCATGCCCGCATCCTGCTGCTCATCACGCCCATCGCAGCCAGATCGGTCGGCCCAGCCCGCCGCTGCCGGTGGCTTTGTCTGCCCAATGTGTCCAGGGGTGCATTCACCCGTGCCGGCAGCCTGTCCGCACTGCGGCATGGCCCTTGAGCCGCTAGCTCCCGTCGCTGGGCCGGCGGCCGACCCGGAGCTTGTCGACATGACCCGGCGGACGATTGCCGGCGGGGTGCTGGCCATCCCGCTGCTGGCGGTCTCGATGGGACCAATGATCGGGCTGCCGGTCGACCGCTGGCTGTCGCCCAGGGTGTCGCAGTGGCTGCAACTGGCGTGTGCCACGCCGATTGTCTTCGGCTGCGGCTGGCCACTGCTGGCCCGAGGCTGGCGGAGTATCGTCAGCGGTCGGCTGAACATGTTCACGCTGATTGGCATCGGCGTGGCGGCGGCCTTCGGCTCAAGCCTGGTGGCGGTGGTGGCGCCGGGGATTTTTCCCGCGGCATTCCGGCACGGTGACACCGGGCTGGTCGCTGTCTCATTCGAAGCGGCGGCGGTGATCGTCGTGCTGGTTCTGCTCGGGCAGGTGCTGGAGCTGCGGGCCCGCCAGCGGACCGGCGTTGCCATCGGTGAATTGCTCTCAATGGCACCGGAGACGGCCCGGCTGCTGACGCCCGCCGGGGATCGCGATGTGCCAATCGGCCAGGTGCAACGTGGCGACCGGCTGCGGGTGCGGCCCGGTGACCGGCTGCCGGTCGATGGCCGGGTGCTGGAGGGGGGCAGCAGCATTGATGAGTCGCTGCTGACCGGCGAACCGGTTCCGGTTGCCAAGCAGCCCGGCGACCCTGTCACCGGCGGCACCATCAACAGTGGCAGTGGCAGCTTCGTGATGCTTGCCGAGCAGGTCGGCAGCGCTACCGTGCTGGCCCGCATCGTCTCGCTGGTCTCGGCCGCCCAGCGGAGCCGTCCGCCGATTCAGCGGCTGGCCGACTCGGTGGCGGCGGTCTTTGTGCCGCTGGTGCTGGGGGTGGCGGCGGTGACCTTCGGGGCCTGGCTGGTTTGGGGACCACCGCCGGCCCTCGCCTTTGCGTTGCTCAACAGCATTGCTGTGCTGGTGGTGGCCTGCCCCTGTGCCCTGGGGCTTGCCACTCCGATGTCGATCGTGGTCGGTGTCGGCCGGGGGGCCCGGGAAGGCGTGCTGTTCAAGGATGCCACAGCGCTGGAAACGCTGGGGGGCATCGACCTGCTGGCC
This sequence comes from uncultured Pirellulales bacterium, assembly GCA_965662195.1. GTDB lineage: Bacteria > Planctomycetota > Planctomycetia > Pirellulales > UBA1268 > UBA1268. The sequence goes on along the minus strand of CBFIHA010000077.1, from coordinate 4,911 downwards.
TTCGACAAGACCGGTACATTGACGGCGGGCCGTCCCGTGCTGACCGACTGCGAGCCGCTGACCGGCGACGCCGACGAGCTTCTGGCCGCTGCCGCCGCGGTTGAGCTGGCCAGCGAGCATCCGCTGGCCCATGCGGTGGTTGCGGCCGCTACCGACCGCGGCTTGCAGCTCGTTGGGTGCACTGACTTCGCGGCGGTGGTGGGGGCGGGGGCCATCGGTACGGTGGCTGGCCGGCGGGTCGGCCTGGGTAGCCTTCGGCTGCTTGAGGATGAGGGCGTGTCGGTGGCGGAACGTGACCAGCTTGAGCAGCTTGCCGAGCCCCTGCAGCAACAGGCCAAGACGGTGATGATGGTGGTGATCGACGGCCGGGCCGCCGGCCTCTTGGCGGTAGCTGACCCGATCAAGCCAAATGCTGCGGCGATGCTTGGCCAGCTGCGGGAGGCGGGGATCGAGCCGCTGATGTTTTCGGGTGATCATGCCGCCACGGTTACGGCGGTGGCCGGTGAGCTTGGCATCACGCGAGCCGAGGCCGGCCTTTCGCCCCGGCAGAAGCACGACCGGATTAATGCCTTGCGGGCTGCGGGGCGGCGGGTGGCGATGGCGGGCGATGGGGTCAACGACGCCCCGGCCCTGGCGGCGGCCGACGTCGGGTTGGCGATGGGAACTGGCAGTGACGTGGCGATCGAGACGGCCGATGTCACGCTGATCGGTGGCGATCTGGCCGCGGTGGTGCGGGCGATCCGGCTGAGCCGGCAGGTGCTGCGAAACATCCGGCAAAATCTATTCTTTGCCTTCGCCTACAACGCCATGAGTGTCCCGATCGCCGCCGGGCTCTTGGTTCCGCTGCTGGGCACCAGCTGGCAGCTCAGCCCGATGCTGGCTGCCGCGGCGATGAGCCTCAGCAGTGTGTCGGTCGTCGCCAATGCCCTGCGGCTTAACCACCAGGATTCCTAGCCCGCTCGCGGGCACGGGCATCCCCGACCTCGTCAACAAGGGGCGTTGCAGGAAGCCGGGAACGGAGGCGACCGGACCGGTTGGACGTTTGAAACCGCGTCCGCGTCCTCCCCCATCACTGCCACCCGGCGACAGGAAGTCGCCAATGAGCACCAGCACAAGCGTGCGAACCTTGGCTTCGCATGCTTGTGCCCCAGGAAAGCCGGGCAGGAAGCCCGGTCTTTCCGTGAAGCCAGCCACAGCCCCGGCCCCACCCGGCGACAGGAAGTCGCCAATGAGCATCAGCAGAACGTCACAAACCTTGGCTTTGTGGCGTTCTGCCCCAGGAAAGCCGGGCAGGAAGCCCGGTCTTTCCGTGAAGCCGGCCCCAGCCCCAGCCCCAGCCCCACCCGGCGGCAGGAAGCCGCCAATGAGCACCAGCAGAACGTCACAAACCTTGGCTTTGTGGCGCTCTGCCCAAGGAAAGCCGGGCACGATGCCCGGTCTTTCCGTGAAACGAGCCCTTTCCGTGAAACGAGCCCTTTCCGTGAAACTACCCCAACAGCAGGCTTTCCAGCTCGTTGACCAGTTCCCCAAATCGGCTCAGCGCCAGACCGACCGGTTCAGGGGTCTCAAGGTCGACACCCGCATCCCGCAGCAGGTCGAGCGGCCACTTCGAACAGCCCCCCTGCAGGAAGCCGAGATAGGCCGCCAGCTTGTCTGGGCCACCCTCGGCAACCTTTTCCGCCAGGGCGATCCCCGCCGACAGGCCGGTGGCGTACTTGTAGACGTAAAAGGCACGATAGAAATGCGGGATCCGCAGGCACTCCAGTTCCAATACATCATCAACGGCAAAGCCCGGCCCAAAGTAGGCGTCGAGCAGTTCCCGGTAGAGCTGCCTGATCTTCTCCAGGGTGAGCGGTTCGCCAGCCTCGACCGAGGCATGGCTGACCCGCTCGAACTCGGCAAACATCGTCTGCCGGATGATGGTCGCCCGAATCGCATCAATTTCCCGTGAGATGATCGCCGCCCGGGCCTTGGCCGATGTGGCCTGCGCGAGCAGGTGCCTGGTCAACAGCTGCTCGTTGAAGGTGCTCGCCACCTCAGCCACAAAGATCGTGTAGCCCGAGTACTGGAAGGGCTGGGCCTCAGCTGATAGCCGGGTGTGCATTGAGTGGCCCGCTTCATGGGCGAGCGTGAAGACGTGCTCGATCACCTCCTCCTGAAAGTTCATCAGAATGTAGGGATCTGAGTCGTAGGTGCCAGAACTGAAGGCCCCCGACTGCTTGCCGGCGTTGGGGTAACGATCGCACCAGCGGCCCTGCAGGCCTGCCTGAAGCCGGCTGCAGTAGGCGCCCCCAAGCGGGGTGAGCGCCGCCGTGATCACCGCCACTGCCTCATCCCAGCTGTGCCGCTGCTCAAGCTCCGGCACCAGCGGCACATAGCAGTCATAGTGATGAATCTCATCGAGTTCCAGCAGCCGTCGCCGGATATCGTAATAGCGATGGACTGCCGGCAAATGCTCCCGCACCGCGGCAATCAACTGGTCGTAAACCGTGAGCGGCACATTGTCGGCAAACAGCGCGGCCTCGACCGCCGAGGGATGATGCCGGACCCGGGCGGCATAGACGTCCCGCTCGTTGGAGCCGGAAAGCGTGGCCGCCAATGTGTTGGCATGAGCCTGATACTGGGCGTAGTACTGGTGGAAGGCCTGCTTCCGGACGGCCGGCGTGGTGTCGTGCAGCAGGGTTGTGAAGGTGGCATTGCTCAATTCAATCTCGTTGCCACGGCCGTCGACGATGCTGCCGAAGGTCAGGTCAGCATCGGTGAGCTGACGGAAGACCTTGCCGGCAGTGCCGGCGAAGGTGCCCTGCATCGCCAGCAGTTTCTCCTCGGGCTCCGAAAGCACATGCGGCCGATTGCGGACCACCCGCTCGAGCATCAGCCGGTAGGGCTCAAGCACCGGGAGATCGAGCCAGCCAGTGAGCGTCTCGGGGGGAATCGCCATGATCTCGGGCTGAATAAAGCTGGCCCGCTCACCCGCTCGGGTAGCCGTGTGCTGAAACCGGCCCATCATCCGCTGGGCCACTGCGGCGGCGGTGTCCTCGCTGCCCCGTAGGTGGGCGTACGTTCCCAACCGATCAGCCTCGCGATCCATCTCCAGGTCAAAGGCGAGGCACTCGGCCAGTCGCTCGGCTGACGAGCCGAGCGTGCCGGCGAACTCATCGAATCCGGGAATCCGGGCCTCCCAGGCGGCCAGGGCCACATCCCAGTCGCTATCGGCAGCAAACAGGCTGACCAGGTCCCAGGTATCTCCGGCCGGCACGGCGCTGCGTTTTGGCAAGGTCTTCATGGCAGTATCCTTTCCTTTCTCTTCACGACCACCGATTCGTCGAACAGTCCCCTTCGGACTTCGGACGCGGCAGACCCGATTCTGCGCGGGTCACTACAGCTTCCAGACGGCACTCCCCCAGGCCAGTCCCCCACCGAAGCCGCAGATCACCACGGTGCTTCCCGGCCCGATGGTGCCGGCCCGCCAGGCCTCGTCGAGGGCGAGGGGAATCGAACCGCTGGAGGTGTTGCCGTAGCGGTCAAGGTTGACCAGAAACCGCTCCTCTGGCAGCCCCAGGGCCGACCGGATGCCCTCAATGATCCGCAGATTCGCCTGATGCAGGATGAACAGATCAATCGACTCCAGTGGGACCCCCGACCGTTCGACCACCTGCTGGATGTTCTCTTCAGCCAGCCGGATGGCCCATTTGAAGACCGCCCGACCGTCCATTTTCATGTACTGCTCACCGGCAGCCAGACCGGCGGTGGTGGCAGGCTGCCGGGAGCCACTCATTGGACAGACCAGCAGATCGGCCCCTCGCCCATCTGAGCCGAGCGACCAGGCCAGCAATCCGGAGGCGGCACCGCTCTCGGTCGTCGACCGTTCCAGCAGGACTGCCCCGGCGCCATCCCCGAACAGCGGCCAAGTCTTCACATCGGCCGGATCGACCACCCGGCTGTTGGTGTCGGCGCCGATCACCAACGCCAGTTCACTCGAGCCAGCGGCCAGAAACTGCCCGGCAGTTACCAGTGCGTAGGCGAAGCCGGCACAGGCGGCGGTCACATCCATCGCCGGCGCCTCTATTCCCAGCCGCTCCTGAACCACGCACGCGGTGGAGGGAATGCAGGTGTCGGGGGTGAAGGTGCCCAGCACAAGCAGATCAATGCGATCGCGTAACGCCGGTCGGTCGGCCAACGCCGCCCGGGCAGCTTCCACGGCAAGGTCGCTTGTCGCCGTATCAGCATCGGCATGCCGTCGCTGGCCGATCCCCGATCGGCTGAGGATCCACTCAGGATCGCAGCCAAGATGGGCAAGGTCGGCATTGGCAACCACCCGCTCCGGCACCGCCGACCCAACGGCGACCACCCGGAATCCGACCGCCTGTCCGAAACGTGAACGGCGGGGGGAGGTGAGGATATCGGACATCGGGTACTCGAGGGGAAAGGCGGCTGGGTTCGCATCCTACCCGCGGCCGTCGCAGGCCTCTACCGGGGCATCAAGCCCTCGGGCTATTCGGCCCCCTCCTTCTTCCCCGCTGCCGCCTCGTCCGGCTGCTTGGCCGTGATCACCGTTTCTCGACCCAGATGGATTTTGTTGAACTCATCCTCGGAAACGATGTAGTACCAATCGGCAAACCGACCGTTGAGTTCCCGCACCCGCTTGTTTCCGGCTTCAATCTTCTCATCAAAGGCCTCCTGTTTGCGGCGATTCTCCCGTTCGACCCGCCGCCGTGCCTCGATGGCCGCCTGCATGGCCGCTTCGGCCTCGTCTGCCTGCTTGAGAAGTTCAGCCGCCGAGGGCCCATCAGCCTTCTCTGCGTCAGCCTTCTCTGCGTCAGCCTTCTCTGTGTCAGCCTTCTCAGCATCAGCCTTCTCAGCATCAGCCTTCTCAGCATCAGCCTTCTCAGCATCAGCCTTCTCAGCATC
>CBFIHA010000076.1:0-17887 GCA_965662195.1 uncultured Pirellulales bacterium | reverse complement strand
CGGCACGGCGTGAATGGCCGATTGCTTCGCGTTTCCCGGCACGGCGTGGATGGCCGATTGCTTCGCGGTTCCCGACACGGCGTGAATCTCCGATTGCTTCGCGGTTCCCGACACGGCGTGAATCTCCGATTGCTTCGCGTTTCCCGGCACGGCGTGGATGGCCGATTGCTTCGCGTTTCCCGACACGGCGTGAATCTCCGATTGCTTCGAAGCCCGAAGCGCAAGCTGAGGGAAACCGCGTTTTTTCGCTTCCGACGTCGCATTCCCCCGGCTTGGCCGCGGGCTTCCAGAGTTCTGTTCTGCTCAACGCACCATCAACAGGCACAAGCTGCCGCATGAAAAAGCCATTGGAGACGCTCTCGGCGGCCTCAAGGCGATGGCGTGGCCGAATCAGACCTGCAGCCGGTGCGGAAAGCGTCCGCGGAAGTCGGGCGGAGAATCACCCGGAAGCTGCAGCAGGCCACCGGCTGAGCGGGCCGGGGCGGACGGTTCAGAGGCTGGAGGCTGGATGCCGACGGCAACGGCATCACCCAGGCGATGAACCGATTTGGTAACGGGCGTGATCACCAGCGAGGCATCGAGGTAGACCACATCGGCATCGTGATCGGCCGGGCAGCCATCCTCATCGGCAACGACCGGCATGGTCAGATGATCATCCACCGCGCGCCCGTAGGGATGGGCATGGCGGTGTTCACCAAGCCGAGTGGAAGCAGAGGACTGCTGGTGCACTGGCGAATGGTGGTGCGGATGGCCGCCGAGGTGAATGTGCGGCTGTGCCACCCGGTCGGTCGGTCCGGCCAGTGCCGGCTCAGGCAGAGCGAACCCCCGCAGCACCAGCTGAAACAGCACAGCCGCCGTCAGTACCAGCCGCATCGCCGCTGCTGCCTGGTGGTATAAAGGAGCCGTCTGGGCTTCAGTGAGCCGTTGGTTTGTCATTGAAAAACAGCATTGGAGAACTACTGACAGGTGGTGATGAGCCCTTACCGACCACGCCTCAGCTGTTTGCCACAATAGATCGTCACCTCCTTTACCGACAACTGCAAATTTTCCTGAGGGTGTCGGACTAGTCAGCTGCCTCCGGTGATTCTGGAGCGGGCAATGCCGGCAGGCCGGGCACCGGAGGAGCCCCAATCAGCCGGTCTCGCTCGAGCGAAGCGACAGGATGGCTGCAATAGTCGATGGCATGGAATCCGCTTGGCCGGTGGTTGCCGCTGTGGCCGAGGCCGCCGAAGGGCAGCCGCGAACTGGCGCCGGTCGTTTGCCGGTTCCAGTTGATCAGCCCGGCCCGCACCCGGCGGCGAAAGGTCTCGTAGCTGGTCTGGTTGTCCGAGAACAGGGCGGCCGTCAGGCCGTACGCAGTGCCGTTGGCCTCGGTGATGGCGGCGTCGAGATCGGGCACCCGGATGACTTGCAGCAGTGGCCCGAACCATTCGGTGTCGGGCCGTTCAGCCACGTCGGTGACATCGATCAGCCCGGGGGCGAGCAGCGTCAGCTTTCCGCAGAGCGGCCGCAGCTGCCTGATCACCACGCCGCCACGGGCAACCAGGTCGGTCTGGGCGGCCAACAAGCCGGTCGCCGCCGCCTCGTGAATCACCGGCCCCATGAAGGCCTCGGGCTCATCGTCGGGTAGGCCGACGCGGACGGCGTCGATGGCCCGGGCCAGCCGCTTGAGAAACGCGTCACGGCCGAGGAAGTCGGTCACAATCAGCCGGCGGGCACAGCTGCACCGCTGGCCGGCGGTGAGATAGGCCGACAGGATCGTCAGCCGCACCGCCGCGTCGAGGTCCTGCACATCATGGACCACCAGCGGGTTGTTGCCGCCCAGTTCCAGGGCCAGCATCTTGCCCGGCTCGGCCACCAGGGCCTGTCGCAGGGCCACGCCGGTGCGATAGCTGCCGGTGAACAGGATGCCGTCATGGCCGGGGTGGGCGGTCAACGCTGCCCCTGTCTCCCGACCACCTTGGACCAGGTTCAGTACCCCCGCCGGCAGGCCGGCTCGCTGCCACACTTCAGCGAGTCGCCGGCCCGCCAGCGGAGTGAACTCACTCGGCTTCAAGACCACAGTGTTGCCTGCCAGCAACGCCGGCACGAGGTGCCCCTGGGGGATGTGGCCGGGAAAGTTGAAGGGCCCGATCACCACCAGCACGCCGTGGGGGCGATAGCGGGTGGCGGCGACCCCATCGTCACCGGTTGTCACCACGTCCTGCTGCCGCTGCCGCCAGGCGTCGATCGTTGCGGGAATCTTCGCCGCCATTGCCTTGACTTCGCTGGCAACCTCCCAGTGCGGCTTGCCGGTCTCGGCCGAGATGGCCGTGTGCAGGTCGTCACCGTGGGTCTCCAGTTCAGCGGCCGCCGCCTCAAGCAGGGCGATCCGCTCGGTCATTGGCCGCTCAGCCCAGCCGGCCTGGGCCGCGCGGGCGGCGGCAATGGCTGCATCGACGTCGGCGGCTGCGGCGGCCGGTCCCTGCCAGGCCGGTTCGCCGGTGGCGGGGCTGGTCGAGTGGAACCGGTCGCCACCACCGGCGGTCCAATTGCCACCGATCAGGTGCGGATGGTCATCGGTGAATCGGTTGATGATGAATGTCATGGTCGGTCGGTTCGAATTTCTCGGCAGCCCTGGGGGCGAGCCCGAGGATAGGTTGCGTGGTGATTCCCTCACTTGCGCTTCGGGCTTCCCGGCACAGGGTGTATCCCCCATTCTTCGAAGCCCGAAGCGCAAGCTGAGGGAAACCGCGTTGGCTGATCCAGAAACCATTATTCCCTCGGCGCCCGCCTCGGGCTTCCCGGAGTGCGGTTCCGCTCAGCGCACCATCGAAACTTGCCCCGATGGTTTCCCTGCGCGGATGTTGTTGTGGCACTGTCATCGTTGCTCCTCCCGCAGGCTGCCGATGCGAACCGTGTCGCCCACCCGCACGCTGAGGGCAGCGGCGGCGTCTTGTGGCAGGCTGATGCCCTCAGCGATCTCGGTGCAGGTTGTCCCACAACAGCAGAACGGCATGTCGGGCCGGCCGCTGGCAACCAAATGAGTCGGAGCTTCCGTCATCTGCTCGACCACAGCTGCCACCAGCACCTGCCGGCTCCTCCGCACCAGCCGCAGCTCGTCGCGGGAGCAGCTGACGATCGGCCCGGCTTCGAAGATGTCGACCATGCCGGTGAACCCAAAGCCCTCCCGCTCGAGGATCCGCAACGCTGGCCTGGTCTGCTCATGCACCTGGCCGATCACCGCCTGTGCCGCTGCCGGCAGCAGGGGGATGTAGATCGGATGCTGTGGCATCAAATCGGCGATGAACCGCTTGTTAAGAATGCTCAGGTAGTCGGCCTTGGGAAAGTCGATCTCGAAAAAGTGCTTGCCGACTGCGTCCCAGAAATCGCTGTGGCCGCGATCGTCGATCACCCCCCGCATCTCGGCGATCACGGTTTCGTCAAAGCTCTGTGGGTGTTCGGCGATGAACAGAAACCGGGCCAGCGACAGCGTCCGGCCGACCCCCCGGCCCCGGGCCGCCGGGTGCAGGAACATGCTGCCGATCTCACATGGGCCGTCGTGTTCCTTGACCAGGTGGAGCGTCCGAATCTCCTTGCGGATGCCAAGATCTTTTGACTCGTGCACCGAGGTCTCGATCTCGTAAGCCCAGAAGGGGTCAAAGCCGCCGACCTTCGAGACAATGCCGGCCGTGCCGAGCACCTTGCCCGTCGCCGTGTCCTCCATCACCAGCAGATACGCTTCGCCGCGGGGCCGGCCGTCAGCCAGCCGGCGGAAGCCCTCTGCTGATTCGGCGATCCGCTGCCGCAGATAGTCGGCGTCCCGCGGCAGGGTCGTGAGGCCAAACGAGGTCTGGCCGGCCAGCTCGAGCAGGTCGGCGAGGTCGGTTTCGGCGACGGGGCGGATGAGATTCATGGGCCGGCCTCCGGTGGCCGGTTGGCCGCTGCCGGCAGCACCTGCTCGAGCAGTTCGCAGACGGTGTCGATGTCGGCATCGCGGATGGCGGCCACCGGCGGCAGGAACCGCACCCGGGTTGGGTTCGCCCCGGCGGCAAAGGCGATCACGCCGGCATCGAAGAGGGCGGCCAGCAGCCGCTTGGTGCGGGCTGCATCACCGTCGCAGGCCTGGAAGGCGATCATGCCACCGGCGCCGAACGGCCCGCTGATCAGGCCAGGGTGCCGGTGGGCAATCGCCTCGAGGTGGCTGACAAAGCGACGGTGGATGGCGGCGATGCGGCCGGCGGGGCCGTAGTAGTTGCCGGTTTGCAGTTCCTGCACGACAGCGTGACCGGCGAAGATGGCCGCGGTGGCGGCGGTGAAGGTCTGGCTGAGCAGGCCGGGCCGCGGGGTGAAGCTGCCGCGGAAGAAGGTGGCACAGACCTGGCTGAGCTTGCCGATCGTGACCAGATCGACATCCGCGGCCAGACCGAACTGCTCAAAGGCGAACAGCCGTTCCAGCCGGCCGAAGGTCTGGACCTCATCGACGAAGATCGCCACACCCGCCTCCCGCAGCACGGCAACCAGCGCCGCGAAGAAGGCCGGACTGCCCGGGTTGCAGCCCCCTTCACCCTGCACCATTTCCAGGCACATCACCGCATGGCGGCCGGGGTGCCGGGCCAGGTGGGCCTGCAGCACGGCGACCGCCCGCCGCGTGCTGCCCTCGGGATCGGCCGAGTCGAAGAAGGGCACATAGTCAACATTGAGAGCCAGTGGCAGGCCGTCCCGGTAGGCCGGCTTGTCGGTGATCGCGGCCATGGCCAGGGTCCGGCCCATGAAGCACCGCTCGAAAGCCAGCACCCGGTCGGCCGGATGGTTCTTTTGCAGGGCAATCTTGAGGGCGTTTTCATTGGCCATTGCTCCGCTGGTCGAAAGAAAGCAGTGGGGCAACTCGGCTCCGGTGGCGGCGGCGGCATCAAGCAGGCGGCGGAGCAGGGCGGCTGACTCGACGTTCTGCTGCAGGTTGCCCTGCATGACGGTGTCGGCCAGGGCAGCATCGATGCCGGCGGCCAGCAGTGCCGGGTGGTTATGGCCCATGATGTGCACCCCGATCCCGCCGATCATGTCGAACTTCACGCTGCCGTCGGCCAGCTCGACTAGCGGCCCGCGGCCGAGGCCGCTCCCTATATATGGATAGAACAATCCGCCGCCGCGGGCCGCAGCGAACTGGTCGAGCAATTGCTGGTAGGCAATCCGCCGCTCAGCCCGCGGCGGCCGCACGCCGGTCAGGTTGTGCTGGTGCGCTGCGACGGTCGTCTGCAAAAGCCGGCGAGCCTCAGCCACCCGCGGGTCGTCCCGCAGGGCCTCAGCAGCCAGCTTGTCACGGATCGCGTTGTCAGACTGAACAATCATCGATCTTCTCCTCGCGGCAGGATCCCCAGCAGAGCTTTGATGGTGCGGCTTTGCCGCTCCCGGCAAAAAACCTCCCCTGCTTCAAAGCCCGAAGCGCAAGCTGAGGGAAACGGCGTTTTGCACCCCGAACCGTATTCCCTCGGCTCGCGGCTCGGGCTTCGCAGCATCCGGGTTCGCGAAGCGGACCATCCAACCTCACCGGCGAGGGATAGTGCAGGCCTTGTACGTGCGGCCATCCGCATTCCCTCAGCTTGCGCTTCGGGCTTCGAGGCACGGGCGCATCTCCGCTGTCTCGTGCCTCCCGGCCTGGCATCCCAGGCACGGGCCGGATCTCTTCTGCGTCGTGCCTTCCCGCTCGGCCCCCCGCGGACGGCCCGCGTCTCCCTTGCTTCAAAGCCCGAAGCGCAAGCTGAGGGAAACGGCGTTTTGTACCCCCGAACCGTATTCCCTCGGCTCGCGCCTCGGGCTTCCCAGCATTCGGCTTCGCGAAGCGGACCATCAAACCACGCACCGGGAACTTCTGTAATCTCTCAATTTTTCGTTGAATGAACCGAACGGTCTCGCTGAACATCTGCCGTTCCTCCCGCGTGTTCTTCATGCCTTCACGGAGCACTTCGCTTCTCTCTCACCCGCCGTCCAGGCCAGCGACCCGTCGGCCAGGCCGGCCAGCAGGCAGGCGGTCAGCTTGGCCCGTTCGGTGAGGCTTTCGACAATCAGATATTCATTCGGGCTGTGGATCCCGCCGCCACGGACGCCGAGGGTGTCGACGGTGGGCAGGCCGGCGGCGGCCAGCTTGTTGCCGTCGCAGACGCCGCCCGTTGGCCGGCTGGTGATCGACAGGTTGAGCTGCTCGCCGCAGCGGGTCACCTGATCAAGCAGCTGCTGCATCGGCGGATCGACCGGACGCGGCGGGCAGTGAAAACCACCGTGCAGCAACGCCGTGATTCCGTCGCGGCGGTTCGTGTCAGCAACGAGTTCGCGGACCTGATCAATGGCCCAGTCGGCGGTGGTGGCGGTGCCGACGCGGATGTTCAGCCGCAGGATGGCAAGATCGGGGATGACGTTGACCGCCGCGCCGCCGTCGATGGCGGCGACATTGAAAGTGGCATCACCCGTTTCGACGTTGAGCCGGTCAATCGTGGCAGCCAGTTCAGCCGCGGCGACAACGGCGTTGCGGCCGTCGGCAAAGTGCCGGCCGGCATGGGCGGCCCGGCCGCGCACCACAATATCCAGATTCGCCGAGCCTTTGCGGGGGCCGGCGAGGCTGCCGCTCTCGTCGAGGGCGGGCTCGAACAGCAGACCGAGGTCGTTGCGGCCGGCCGCTGCGGCCAGAGCCTCGGCCGAACCGGGCGAGCCGAGTTCTTCATCAGCGTTCAGGAAAACTTCCCAGCTGAGGCGGTCGGTCTGCCCAAATCGCTGAAAGGCTTCCAGGGCGATCAGGAGTACGGCCAGCCCGCCCTTGGCGTCGGTGACACCTGGCCCTCGCAGCAGCCGGCTATCGTCACTCAGGCTGACGCTCCGCGGCTGGGCGTTAGCGGGATAGACAGTGTCGTAATGGATCGCCAGCAGCACCCGTGGCCCAGTAGCAGCCTCGTGCCGCAGCGACAAAATTTCACCAACCGGCTCGGACACTTTGTTGCCGCCGGCATCCACCACCAGCCGTCGACCAGCCGCTTTCCCTGCGAGCCGGCCGAGCGGTGCGAAGTCCTCAAGCAACCGGGCCCGCATCCTGCCCAGCCCGGCTGGATCGAGGCTGTGCGAACTGATCATTGCCCAGTCAGTCACCAGCTTCAGCAGCCGCTCCTGCTGGCTGTCGATCCAAGCGGTGAACTGTGCGTCGGGCAGCGGCATCGGATCGGCTCCAGAAAAGCGGCCAGGGCCGTCCTCCCCGGTGCGGTCCCTCTGCCGTGCTACCTTTGTATCTTACGCAGTAAGGGGAGACTTCGGTCGGTTCCCGTAAAAAAGCCGGGCTCTCGACGCTCGCGGGTTTTCGTGGCCCAACTGTCCGTGGCAAAAGCCAGGGATGACCCTTGTCCACGCCTGCGGGCGAACGATGGCCCACGTGGGCACCTCCCGGAAGTGCCGTGGGTTTCCGGCGTTGCCGGTTGCCTTCTCCTGCGGCGGCAGACTTTCTCCGCAGTCTGCTAGACTCCGGCCGTCGGTTCTCACCAGGGATACGGTTCGGGACGATTTCACCCTCGTTTCAGTTTCTGCATTCACATTGATCCATGGCACAGCACTATCTTCAGGTTGGTCGTGAAGGTGACGTCAGCACGGTCAGCTTCTCCCTGTCACGAATCGTGGATGGGCCGGAACTCGACTCGATCCGTGACGAACTCGTGCAGTGCGTCATTGCTGCTGATCCACCAAAGATCCTCATCGACTTTTCCGGCGTGACGCTGATCTCCAGTGCCGCCATCACCCTGCTGCGGGATCTGTATCGAGCCCTCGCAACCCGCGACGGTGTGCTGCGATTGTGCAACGTGCGGCCTGAAATTGCCGAGGTGCTGCGATTCACTCGGATCGACACGCTGTTTCAAATCGCTCCGGACCGGCAGATGGCCCTCGCCGACTTCTGATGCAGGTTCGGTCGCAAGCGTCGGGCGGAGGGGTGGCAGCAGCCAGACCGGTTGTCCGCACCGTGAGCCAGCTGGCCGTGATCTACCTGGTGATGGGGCTGGTCGGCCTGCAACTGGCCATTCCGCCCAGTACGGCCAGCCCGCTCTTTCCAGCGGCCGGGTTCGCCTTGGCCACGGTGCTCTGGTACGGCTGGCCGGCAGTCGTTGCGACGTGCGTCGGCCAATTCTTCATGCACATGGTCCGCTGTTGGTATGAGGGCTGCGGCTGGCCGCCGGTGCAGTTGATGCTGGCGACCGGCTTTGCTGTCGGTGCCGCTGCCCAAGCAGCGGCGGCGGCGACCCTGGTGAAACGCTGGACCGGAGACACCTGGCGGGAGCTCGCCTTCGAGCGGCAGCTGTTCGGCTTCCTCATCGTCGGGGGCGGCGTCGCCTGCGTCATTTCGGCGGCGGTGGGGGCGGCATGCCTCGGCCTTGCCGGCTTTGTGCCCCCGACCGAACTGCCCTACGAGGGCTGGAAGTGGTATGTCGGTGACACGCTCGGGGTCTTCATCTTCGCACCCTTGACCCTCGTCCTGCTGGCAGGGGGAGGTGACTTCTGGCGGGTGGGAAACCGCCGGGTGCTGTTCAAGATGCTGACGATTTTCGCGCTGGTGATGGTCGCCTTTGCCGGGGCAAGCCGCTGGGAGCAGGCCGCCCGGCTCCGACAGCTCGCCAATGAAGGAGAACTCGCTCTCGTCCGGCTGGCCGATCAGCTGCAGCTGCGGGCGGAAGGCTTGCGGCTAACGCGGCCACGGCTTGAAAACAGTGACCAACCGACCGAACTTTTCCCGGCAGTGGCCCGGCAGTGGCTGCGTGGCACCGCTGACGCGGACCTGCTGGCCTGGTGGCAGCCGCCGGGGCCGGCCGACATCGCTGCCGATCAGCTGCTCATCGAATCGCGGTCGGACGCCACCGTAGCCGCTGGCCTACCAGCAGCCGCCGCGGCATTGGCCCAAGCCGCGGTTGACTCTGGCAATCTCCTGGCCGAACAGCCTCAACGGCTGCTGCAGCATCCCGCGACGCAGCCGACCGGCCTGCTGCTGGCTGTACCCGGCGGTGGTGATGCCCAGTCATCGGTTGCTGACTGTCTGGTCGCCGGGCTCGACCAACAACGGCTGCTGGAGCAGGCGATCCCGAGCCTGCCACTTGGGCTTGTTCTTTGGGCAGGTGAGTTCCAGGCTGCTGAACCATCGACGGGGAGACTGCCCGGCGTCGGGAAACTGCAGTGGACGGGGCGGCTGCCGCTGGCCTGGCTCGACTGGCAGATCAAACTGACCGCCGACAGCAGCTTCCTGAAGGGCGAGTTTGATGTGACCTGGATCGTCGCGATTCTTTCACTGCTGTTTGCCGCCTTGTTTGCCGACCGTGATGTGGCCATCTCGGCCGCCGTCTCCCGTGAAGAAATTGCCCGTGAGGAAAAGCGGCAGCTTGAGCAGGAGTTGCAGATTGCCCACCAGATTCAAAAGGGGCTGCTGCCCCGGCGACCGCCCGACCTTCCCGGCTTTGAACTGGCCGGCTGCAGCCGGCCAGCCGCCCAGACGGGTGGCGATTTCTACGACTTTGTGCCGCTGCCGGATGGGCGGCTGGCGGTCGCGATTGCCGATGTCACCGGCCATGGACTGGGGCCGGCGCTGGTGGCGGCCGAGGTTCGGGCACTCTTTCGGGCCTTGATTGGCCGGGGGGAACCACTGGGCCGGGTTGTCGGGGCAATGCACCAGCTGCTTGCCGCCGACCTGCCGGCTGAGCGGCTGGTGACTGCCTGCTTTGCCGTGGTCGATGCGGCGAGCGGCCAGCTGGAATATCTCAGTGCCGGCCACGGCCCGCTGCTGATCTGCCGGGCGGCTGATGGCGGCCTGGAAGAGCTGCCCGCCCAAAGCCTGCCCTTCGGCTTTCTTGATCAGCCCCCGGCGGTGATGGCGGGGCGGGTCGAGCTCGGCCCCGGCGACCTCTTCGTGCTGATCACCGATGGCTTCTTCGAGGCGGTCGACGCGACCGGCCAGCCCTTTGGCCTGGAAAGACTGGGAGACGTCATTAGGCAGCACCGGCGGGCGACGGCCGACCGGCTGGTGGGCAGTCTCGAGCGAGGCTTGGCGGAGTTCCTCGGCACGACTGCCGCCCAGGACGATCTCACCGCAGTCGTGGTAAAGCGGGTGGCGGCTGCGCCGGACCTGACTGGTGCGGCAGAACCGCCGCTTGTCGCGGTTCAGCCGGTCGGGTAGGACAGGGCGAGATCCGATCTTGATCCAGCGGGTCGGCTCGTCCCGCGCCAGCACAATCATCAACACCCGGAGACCAGCAGCATGCGAATCATGATCATTGTCGGCAGTCACCGGCAGCAAAGTGAGTCCAGCCGCGTGGCGGCCTTCGTGGCGGCCGACCTCAAGCAACTCGATTCGACCCTCGTGATCGACACTCTTGACCTGGCTGGCAATCCGTTGCCGCTCTGGGATGAAAGCCTTTGGCAGCCCGATAGCCCGCTGGCGGCCGCCTGGAAGCCGATCCGCAACCGGATGCGGGAGGCCGCCGGCTTTGTGCTGGTCACGCCCGAGTGGGCCGGCATGGTGCCACCGGGCCTGAAGAACCTGCTGCTCTTTGCCAGTGCCAAAGAGGTCGGTCACAAGCCAGCCCTAGTGGTGGCAGTATCGGCTTCGCGGGGCGGCAGCTATCCAGTCAATGAACTCCGCACCAGCGGCTACAAGAACAACCGGCTGCTGGTGATCCCCGAGCATGTCTTGGTTCACGATGTTGCTGACGTGCTGGCCGGTCCCGAGCCAGCTGGCGAACGGGATGCCTGGCTGCAGAAGCGGATCACGTTTGCCGACCGGCTGCTGCTGGAATATGCCAAGGCCCTGGGCTCGGTTCGGGCCAGCGGTCTGACCGAGGATGCCGATTTTCCCTACGGCATGTAGGCTCGCGTTGGTTGAGGTTGCCATCGAGTGAGGTTGATAGCCGGGCCAAGTTGAATCGGTACCCGGCTGAGCCGTCTTGTTCGCCGCAACCTTCAGGAGTGCAGGACATGAATAACAATATCGCGCCGACACGTGCGCTGCTCGCCGCCTGCTTGACCAGCCTTTGCACTGGTGCCGAGCCAGGCTCGACCGAGCCTGCGCGGAATCCCCTGGCCGATACTGTGGAACTGGGCCGGGTGCTGGTCGAGCAGACATCGACTCACCCACTGACCCGCGACTATGTCGGGGCGGCCCTCAACTGCACCTCCTGCCATCTCGGCAACGGCACCCATCCGACGGCGGCGAGTTTTCTTGATGTCGCCACTGCCTACCCGGCCTGGGCCGGCCGCGAGGGCCGGGTGATCACGCTGGAAGACCGCATCCTCAACTGCTTCATGCGTAGCTGCAACGGCACGCGGCCGCCGCAGGGCAGTGAGCCGGCAGTGGCGATTGCCGCCTACATCACGTCGCTGTCGACCGGCCGGCCGATCAGGATGAATGCAGAAAGCCCCCACGGGCCGCGGCGGGTGCCGGCCCTCGCGCTCGACCCGGCCACGGCCGACCGTACTGCCGGAGCAACGCTCTATGCCGCCCGTTGCGGCGACTGCCATGCCGCCAACGGCAACGGCACGGCCGACGGCCCGCCGGTCTGGGGGCCGCGAAGTTTCAACCTGGGGGCTGGGCTGTCGCATGTTGAGCACCTGGCCGCCTGGCTGAAGCTCGCGATGCCGCTGGACGATGCGAACCTGACCGACCGCGAGGCCCTCGACATCGCCGCCTACGTCAACAGCCACGCGCGGCCCGAGTTTGTCATCGAGGAGCACCTGCCGCCGGATGCCAAACTGGGGGTCTACAACGGCAAGCGGTAGGGAAGGATGTGGCGAACTACTCACCCCCCGTCGCCAGTCGCAGGGCCACCTGGCAGCCGGTCAGAAACTGGTCGATGTCGAGCCGCTC
The DNA here is from genome assembly GCA_965662195.1 of uncultured Pirellulales bacterium. Classification (GTDB taxonomy): domain Bacteria; phylum Planctomycetota; class Planctomycetia; order Pirellulales; family UBA1268; genus UBA1268. The sequence goes on along the minus strand of CBFIHA010000076.1, from coordinate 6,036 downwards.
GGCGAGTGAGTGGCCGGCCACCTGACCCGCCCCCAGCGTCGCCACCGGAATGCCGCGGGCGTTCAGCCAGTTGGCGTCGAGTGCTCCCTGCGTCGTGAGGACTTCGGGCTGCAGGCCGAGTGAGCGGATCGCCTGGGCCGCGACTCTCACCGACGGGGCATTCTTCGGCAGGGTGAAGGGCTCGTATTCAATGTCGGTGTTCACCGTCACGCTGCCTCGCTGGCCGCGGCTGTTCTTTACTGCCCGCACCGCTCGCTGACAGGCCCGATCGACCTCGCGGGCAATCCGGTCGAGCAGTCGGCGGTCGAAGCTGCGGCACTCACCCCGGATGTCAACGCGGTCGGTCACGACGTTGGTGGCATCACCCCCGTGAATCGTTGCCAGGTTGCAGGTACCAACCTTGCCCCCGCGGACAAACTCACCGTGCCAGCCACCGCTGACGAGATCATGAATCGCCAGGCCGGCCAGGGCCACGGCGCTGACACCTCGATCGGCCGCCCCGCCGGCGTGGCTGGCGATCCCCTGAAAACTGATCTCGAGGGTGCGGCCTCCGATGGCTGCCCGAGTAATCCGTTGCGGCCCGCGGCCGTCAAAGTTCCAGGCCAGCTGCGGCCGCCCCAGCTTGCGGACATCGACGTACCGACTGCCGAAGAGGCCCAGCTCTTCCTGGACCGTGAACAGCAGCGTCAGCGGCGGGTGAGGCAGTTTCCGGCGAAAGATCTCCAGCACTGCCGTCAGCACGGCCGCCACACCCGAACGGTTGTCGGCCCCGAGGCCGCTTTTGGAATTGCCCGAGACCAGCGAGTCGCCCCGGCGAATCGGCCGGCAGCCGACAGCCAGTGGCACGGTGTCGAGGTGGGCCATCAGCAGCCGGCGGGGGCCGCGGAGGGTGCCGGGTAGCTTCACGATCAGGTTGCCGGTGTCACCGCCCGCGGGTGACCGCTTATGGGCGTTGTCGGTGGTGATCGCGGCGGCCGGCACCCCGGCGGCCACCAGCCGACGGCGGACGTCGGTGGCCACGGCCGCTTCGCGACAGCTGGGGCCGGGCAGCTGCAGTAGGGCTGTGACGAGGTGGAGGCTGCGGTCGTAGTCGATTGATGGTGGTTCAGCGGCGGATTGCATTGGTGGCTCGGCGACGCGGGCGATGGCGGCTCAAGCAGGAAACAATTGCCTGAGTGCCCCCGATTGTAAAGAGATGTGATAGTCTTCTGCGCGGCGACACCGCGATTGACCGGTGCGCTGCAACCGATCACCCGCAACACCCTGAGGAGTGTCTTGACTATGGCCGAAGCGAATGTCTCCCCGTCACTGGCCACCGCGACCGGTGGTGTCCCCGCTGCCGTCCGCCCTGCTGCCGCGAAGCCAGCCAAGAAGGCTGCGAAAAAGCCGGCGAAGAAGTCTGCCAAGAAGAAGCTCGCCAAGAAGTCAGCCAAGCAGAAGGGGCCCAAAAAAGCGTCCGTGGCCACACCAGTCGTGGCGACGGCTGCCAAGCGGCCAAAGCGGAAGAAGGCCCGGCGGCGGAAGGTGGCGAAGGCTAGCCGCGGCACCGCCGCAGCCACGCAGTCGTCCGCTGAGATCTCGGTCGATGATCTGATTGCCGCCAAGAAGGTGTCGGCAGATCTCGGTGGATCAGACCGGGCAATCGCCGCCTTGGCCGCGCTGAAGAAGCTCGCCGACTGAGTGCCTGCGGTGTGGGCTGAGGGAATACATTCCCCGGCTGAAAACGCGGTTTCCCTCAGCTTCCGCTTCGGGCTTCAAAGCAATCAGAGGTGTACCCCGTGCCTCGAAGCCCGAAGCGCGAGCTGAGGGAAATGCGGGTGGCTACGAACCCGTACGGTCAAAACATGCGACGCGGGCTTCGATGCAATCAGCATTCCCGGCATGCGGGTGGCTTGCGTTTGCGTGGACGGCCTTCGAGGATTTGGTGTATACTTTTGTATACACTCTGCCTCTTCTCCCCTCGGGGGCCACTTACCATGCGAAACGTCGGCTCTATTCCGCGTTCCGATCCACTCGCCTTTTTTCTCACGTGGACGGCCTACGGTTCTTGGCTACCGCGCGACGACCGCGGTTGGGTCGATGGCCACGGCGGGGTTCACGGCCCGGAGCCGCGGCAACAAACCCTGGCCCTGAGGCGGATGGCTGAAGCGGCCGTGACATTCGACCGCGTGCAGCGGGTGGTCGTCGAGGAGGCAATTGCTGCCCATTGCCGGGTGCGTGGCTGGCACCTGCATGCGGTAGAGTGTCGGTCGCAGCATGTGCATGTCGTTGTGACCGCGGTGGACTGCGCAGCAGACGACGTGTTGAAGCAGTTCAAATCGTGGGCGACGCGGGCCCTCAAGGCGATCGCCAACTCCCGCGGGCTGTCTCGCACCCGCTGGTGGACCGAAGGGGGCAGCCGGCGGAGGATTTTCTGTGAAGGAGATCTCGCGTCAGTCGTCTCGTATGTGCAGGAATGCCAGGGCGTGCCCACACAGTAGGCACCACCCGCCGGGCAGTGAGCGTGCGGGGCCCGCAACATTCCCTCGCTGGCGCTTCGGGCTTCGAAGCAGTTGGAGATACGCCGTACCTATGAAGTGCCTCGAAGCCCGAAGCGCAAGCTGAGGGAATGCCACGCCAGGAAGCAGTCGAAGCCGCCCCCCCTGCCTCAAAGCCCGAAGCGCAAGCTGAGGGAATGCGGGTAACGGCACGCCCACGGCCCGCAGCTTGCTTCGCGGGCGCCGCGAACCCGCACCATCAAACGGCGAAGGCCGGTGAATCAACAAGCTGCACGGGGTGTCCGGTCAATCGCACGGGGTTTGCGTGGGCCACTTGTCTTGCTTTGTCCGGTGCTGCGAAGCAAACGCAGCATCCTCGTTCGGCCGCCTGCCCGACGACGGCGCCGGTGGAGATAGTTCCTCAGGCAGCAATGCCACTGAGCCGGTCGGCTTTGGCAGGGCAGGGACGCGGGTGAACTGAGTCCTTGAAGTGCTGAGGTGCAATGGTGGAACACATTCGCGTGAATCGGGCTGGCCTGACGCTGGCCGTGGTCTTGGCAGGGCTGCATCTGATCTGGGTGGTGCTAGTGGCGGTGGGGGCGGCCCAGCCGCTGCTCGACTTTGCCTTTCGGATCCACATGATGGAGGCCGATGCGATTGTCGGTGAGTTTGCCTTTGGGCCAGCGGCCCTGTTGCTGCTGGTGACGGCGGGCGTCGGCTATGTCAGCGGGGCGGCCCTGGCGGCGGTCTGGAATCTGCTGGCGTACGCCCGGGCCTTCTTCGCCAAGCAGCATCCGCTGCCGGGCATGGGCAAGCCAGCGGGCATGTCGTGAGCCGAATCCCCGCGCTTGCGGCTCGGGTTTTTGCGGGAGAGCCGTAGGGCATGGAAGCCCCGGGTGCATATTGTGCTGGTATGCGTTTGAGGCTCCGAAGAGCCAAGCCGCGGGCCGTTTACATGCCACCACCCGCATTCCCTCAGCTCGCGATTCGGGCTTCTCGGCACGGGTGCATTTCCGACTGCTTCGGGCTTCCGGGCAGGCGGTGTATCTCCATTTGCTTCGGCTTCCCGTTCCCGGCCGAATCTCAATCTGCGTTTGAGGCTCCGAAGAGCCAAGCCGCGGGCCGTTTACATGCCACCACCCGCATTCCCTCAGCTCGCGCTTCGGGCTTCTCGGCACGGGTGCATTTCCGACTGCTTGGGCTTCCGGGCAGGCGGTGTATCTCCATTTGCTTCGGCTTCCCGTTCCCGGCCGAATCTCAATCTGCTTCGAAGCCCGAAGCGCAAGCTGAGGGTAACCGCGTGTTGCTTCCGGAACCGTAGCCCCTCAGCTCACAGTTCGAGCTTCCAGCCGCTAGGGAGCCCATCAAAAGCCGCGGGCCGGGGGATCGCCCTCAGCAACACCCCGACGCCAACCGATTGTGCTACGCTCCCCCGCATCGGGAACCATTCTCGCCACGGCATCCCTGCGGTGTCGTGCCTCGTCAGGAAGACATCATCGTGAGCGACGCCGCCGACTCCGACTCAGCACCCGCTGCCGACGCGCCTGTGTTCATCGCTCCGCCCACCGGCTTCTGGCCGACGCTGTCGGCCCTCGGCCCGGGCATCATCCTGGCCAGTTCGATTGTCGGCAGCGGTGAACTGATTGCCACGACGGTGGTCGGGGCCGAGGCCGGCTTTGGCCTGCTCTGGCTGATCATCCTCGGCTGTGCGGTGAAGGTTGCCGCTCAAATCGAAATCGGCCGCAACGCCATCACCTGGGGCCGCACGCCGCTCGAGGCTTTTGACCGGGTGCCCGGCCCCCGGCTGGCCGGCCGCGGCTGGATCTACTGGTGCTGGGCCGTGATGATGCTGCTGATCGTGGTGCAGCAGGGGGGCATCCTGGCCGGTGTGGGCCAGTCCCTGGCCGCAGCAGCGCCGGTGTCGGCCGCCGGTCGCACCTCCGGCGACCTCTTCGACCGCCTCGCTGCCGCCGAGGTGGCCGCGGCCATTGCCCGCCGCGAGCAGGCGGCCGACGCTGGCGAAAAAGACGCTGCCCTGGCTGCCCTGCGGGCCGAGGCCAAGACGCTGCCCGCCGCCAACGACACATCTCTCTATGCGCTGCTGATGGCAGCTGTCACGGCCGTTGTGCTGGCCAGTGGCCGCTACGGGTTGATCGAGCGGCTCTCGCTGGTGCTGGTGGTCGGGTTCACGCTGTTCACCTTCCTGGCTGTCGTCATGCTGCAGTTTGATCCCAACTGGGCAGTCTCGGGGGCTGAGTGGGCCAGCGGCCTGATTCCATCGCGGGGCGCCAGTGCCGCCGGCCTCGGCACGGCACTGGCGGCGCTGGGCATCATCGGCGTCGGAGCGGCCGAACTGATGGTCTATCCCTACTGGTGCCTTGAGAAGGGCTATGGCAAGGCGATCGGTCCACGCAGTGATGCACCCGCCTGGGCGGCCAATGCCCGCGGCTGGCTGCGGGTGATGCAGCTCGACGCCTGGGGTTCGATGATCGTCTACACCCTGGTGACGGTCTTCTTTTACATCCTCGGGGCAGCCACGCTCGGCCGGCTGGGGCTGACGCCCTCTGGTGACGAGATGGTCCGCACCCTCAGCCAGATGTATGTGCCGATCTTTGGCGACTGGGTGCGGCAGGTTTTTTTGTTGGGGGCCTTTGCGGTGCTCTACTCCACCTTCTTCGTGGCGGCAGCGGGCAACTCACGGATGGTCGCCGACGGCCTGGTGCTGGCGGGGCTTTTGCCTGGGGATGACGCCTCGCGTCGAACGGCCGTGCGATTCACCTGCGTGGCCTGGGTGGTGGCGGCCCTGGGGATGGCCTTTTTTTTTCGAGCCCCGGTGGCGATGGTGCTGGCCAGCGGCGTGGCCCAGGCGGTGATGCTTGGGGCTCTGGCGGTGGCGGTTCTCTACTTCCGCTACCGCGACCTCGACACCCGGCTGGCCCCCGGCCGGGCCTGGGACCTGCTGCTCTGGCTGTCAGCCGCCGGCTTCCTGGTGATTGCCGGCTGGACGGTCTGGCAGAAGGTCAGCGGGTATCTGCCGGCCTGAAGCGGCTCGGCGGACGTGTCTCACCAATTCCTCACCTCGGCGAGTTGGCAAGTCTTGCCGCAGCCGTTACGCTACCTCCGACCTGTTCCCTCGCCGGGGGGATTCGGCAAGCGATTTTTTTGCCCAGATTGCCCGCGCTGCGGCTGGTGGGTGCCAGACGCTTGGGCTGGCTTCCAAGCAAAGCAGTCGTCAAGCAAGCAGCTAGCACAGCAGTACAGGTTGATCCGCCAGCACTCACTACGAGCTGCTGGCTTGAATGGTTCAGATCATTAACGCAGGAGGCGGAGCCAATGTTTTGGCCTTTCGCAAATACGTGGCGGTTTCGGTCGATCTTTAACCGGAGCTTGAGACGGCGGTCCAGTAGTGTTCGCCGCCGCAGTTGGCTCTTCGGCAGTGGCATCACGATCGAAGCCACTGACCGTGACGACGGCCGGTTCAGTTGCCAGCTTGAGCAGCTCGAGCCAAAGAAGGTCCTCGATGCCGACTTCAATCTGGTTGGAACCACGCTGACCATCA
>CBFIHA010000075.1:0-18194 GCA_965662195.1 uncultured Pirellulales bacterium | reverse complement strand
CAACCGATTCGTATCACAACTCGATTGCTGAAGTCACCGACGAACTGACCCACCCAAGTCGAGTTCTTTTTACCGAAGAGGTCATTCTCGGAATCTGCATGGTGATCACTGGCCTGCTCTATGCCTTCTCCCAGATGCCAGCAGCAGTCGTTGGTACAGCAGCCGCAGGCCGTTCATTTGTCAAGCAATCCGTCGCCAGTTTCTCACCAACTGCCCAGATGGATCACAACCAGCATGGCATGCCGCTGATCGAAGCAGCCCAGCCAATGTTCACAGCACTGCGTAGGGTCCAGACGCTGGAATCACAAGGTGATTTCAGCCCCACAACCGTGGCGGCATGGAAGGATGCACTCGCCGAGATACAGGATCTGACATACCAGCAGATCCTCACCGGCGAGGGAACCACACCGCTTTGGATTCTGCAGGCCGAGCAGGAACGGGCTGCCATCCTAGAAGGTCGCCTCGACGACATGCTTGGCGATGCCAGACAGGCGATGCAGGAACTCAGGCGGGAAATGCTTACGCCCGAGGAAATCACCGTGCTTGAGATGCCTGCTGCTGACCGCAGCGATGAACAGACCATGCTGGCGAAGACCATCGAGCGTCAACTTGACATTCCCTGGTCAACCGTTGCTGGCGTCTTGCCCGAGTCTCGTCGTGCAGAGGCAATCAGTCTTTGTCAGCTTCTTGATGATGCCCACCAGAACGCTGCGGCTGTCCAGCGTCTGCGGGCTGTGCTGAACTTTGACACCTGGATGTCAACCGCAAAGACCGCCTCAACGCCCGAGGGCATGCGGGCACGGGAAGAGGCTGCTCGGGCTAGCCGAGCAGTTGATGCTGGTGACTTGGAAACAGCTCAGTCGGCGTACGAGACCTGCCTGACGTCGTGGCAGGCGGCATTCATGGCGCACCCGGAGTTCACCCGGGACGAACAGATTGTGAGGATCGTTGACGAGCAGATCATTGCCTACCGGCAGGTGCTGGCTGAACTTGGAAGGTCCTTCGATGAAAGTTTCTCTCTGCGGAGTCTGCTCCGGAACGCCTCCTGAGCACATGCCCCGAACGGTGGCAGCGGGGGCCGGCGGCTGGCAACAGTCCGACCGGCCCCCGCCTGCCTACCGCCGTCCGCCCAGTGGCTCAGCCGGCCTGATGACGCAGTCGGTGACGAGCCAACGGTCGCGTTTTTCCAGGGTCACTGTCGCAGCGACGACGCCCGTCGCTTCATTCTGCTCGGCAATCCGACCGCTCACCCGCACCAGCAGTTCGGCCACGGCTGTTAATGGCTTCGTCGTCTGGTTCACCTCCACCTCAAGTTTGGTGATCACCACCTGACTGGGCCGGGATCGCTTGACGGCATCTTCGGCCTGCCGCTGCACCGGCCGCACCTCAGGGGCAATCGCCGCCAACAGGGTCGTGAGATCTTTTTCCTGCACCGCCCTGGCCAGCCGCGGCAGCAGCAGTTCCAGTTCCTCGCGGTCGGTGATGGTGAGGTGGTCAACAGCGGCCGCCGCGATGCCAGCAGCCCCCACCGCCAAAGCAAGCACCAGCCAGATCGCCTGTCCGGCCATCCGCCAGAGCCAGACACACGCCCCGGCAGCCACCAAGCAACCGATGAGTATTGGCAGTGAGTCTTGGTAGGGCATTACCCCGCCGACTCGTTACGCAGCCGGTCGCTCGCGGGCCGGCACGACCGCTGCGAGCACCAGCAGGACCGCCACCAGCAGCACACCGATCCAGCCAATGTTGGCCCAGATGCTCATGCCAGCTCCAACGCTTGCCGCCAGAATCGCGGCCAGCATCAGCAGGTTGGCAAGCAGCCGCCAGCGGCCCGTCGGCAGGGCATCCCCCAGCAGCGAGCGGCTGTTCATCATCAGGAAGAAGGTGATGTAGGCGATCGGCAGCAGGGCCATGCCAAAGTTACTGGTCGGCACCGCCAGCCAGAACTTGGCATCGGAATTACTCCAAAGCCAAAGGAAGCCGAGGCTGCCCGTGATACCCGGCAGCAACGCGCCGATCAGTCCGCCCAGCCGGGACCCGGTTCCGCCCGACCAGCCGAACATTTCGTTGACGCAGAAGCCATTGATGACCATCAGGATGATGATGGTCGAAATCGCCATCCCGAGCACGCCGACGCCGAAGATCTTCTGGGTCAGGCCTCCCTCACCAAACAGATTTTCCAGTGCCCGGGCCAGGTCGAAGGCATCACGTTTGACCAGCATCAGCGACAGCTGCTTGTCAGCCTCGGGCAGGGCGTCGATCCGTTCATTGACCGCCGCAGTGTCGAGGGCCGCAAAGGCTTCACCACCGAGCTCGGCCTTCAATCGGGCCTCCAAGTTACCGCGGTATTGGCCGTCGATCTGGGCGGCGGGCAACGCCACCTGCGAATCATCGAAACGGGCATGAAACTGGCTGGCCGCGGCGATCACCACGCAGCTGGTGGCCAGCAGAAAGGGAATGAACAGGCCGGTCGACAGGTCGAAACAGGCCAGCCCGCGAAAGGTCTTGTCCCAGCCCTTGCGAAGCATCGAGTAGGGCAGCAGGAAGGTCATATTGATGCCGACGGCGGTGGCCGCTGCTGCGATCATCCGCTCCCGCTGCGTGCTCAGAATCGTGTCGGTCCAGTAGGCGGAGTCTCCTGAGGCCTCAACGAAGGTCTGCAGGCTGGCCACCGGCCGCCAGAGCAGACTGATGTCGGGTACGAAGCCGCTGGCAATCGCCCCCCAGTCAAGTTGCCCCTTCCACGACATCGCCGCAACGACACCGAAAAAGCTCAGCACAACCAGGCCAACCATCGCCTTGAGAATGCCCTCAAAGACCTTCACACCCCGACCACCCGACTCGTAGAAGGCGATCACAACCGCAGCGATCGCAAACAGGATCCCCGCACAGATCCACTCACCCTGACGACCGGCAAGCCAAGCCACCTGAGGAAACAGATTCTGCTGGAGGGCCGCAGTGCCGAGCGAAAATTGCGGCATTGCCCAGACCAGGTTGGCCATCATGGCCGCCAGCAGCCAGGCCCAACCAAGCACTGGGCTGATCGAGCGGTTGATCGCCCCGAAGGGCCGCTCGCCGGTAGAGAGCGTGACATAGGCAATCGCTGAGAGCATGACAATGCCCAGGATCATCATCAGCGGCTGCAGCCAGAGAAGCTCGTACCCGCCAATCACCCCGAGATAGAGCGAACCGGCCAGCGATCCACCGCCGAGGGTGATGGCCGACTGCAGCCAGCCCGGCCCCGACAGCCGGACAAAGGTCTTCAGCGTCGGACCGAATCCGGCCCGCTGGGCTTCCTGCAGGCGGCGGCGGTCAGCGGCAACCTGATCACTGACCGGCGCATCGACCATGAGAGAAGACTGACCGGAAGGCGTTTCGGCGGTCGCCATAGCTAAATCACTCCAAGCGTGGCTGATAGATTCCGGAATAGCGACCGCGAATAGTCGCCTGGCGGGAGTTTACCACGCTCTTGGCCGGCTGCTGGAATGGTCAGCCCAGCTGCTCGCAAAAACCAGCCGGGATGTCCCTTCGTTTGCGGCAGACGACCGCAAAATAGAACAGCGGCTTGCCCTCGATCGAAAAGCGATGCACATACCGCTCGACGTGGTGAAGGCTGATGTATTCGCTGAAAATCAGCTCCCGGATCAGCCTGGAAAATCCGCTGGTGTCGCTCCGCTCCAGAAATGTCTCTTTGATATTGAAGGCGAGCCAGCCCTCAGTCTGCAGCAGATTCACCCCCTGCATGAAAGCCGGCACCGGAATGTCACCGAAGCCGAGGGCCGCCACGCAGGTGAGAGCGTTGAAGTTCCAGCTGACGAGTTCATCGTGCTCATCCGGGGTGAGATCGGTGAAGTCACAGATCAGATAGTCGTCATAGACGTGCGGGCGATCGCGAAAGGCGGCATCACGGGCCTCGTCAACGATATCGACCCCGACGAGCCGGGCGACACCGTGCCCCTTGAGTTCCTCTCCCATGATGCCGTTGCCCGCCCCAAGGTCGAGCACTCGCATCTCAGCGAGATTGTCCCGCTCATGTTCGGCGGTGTAACGCAGCGCCTCGGTCACCTTGCGGGGCGAATCGCACTTCAGCCGTTCGTAAAAGAGTTGTTCGTAGAGACCGGGCTGGCTGTAGATCGTCGCGTAGTCGTGAAACCGTATTCGCTGACGGTGGTCGTCCTGCTGACCGTTTTCACCGTTGACCAGAAAGAAATAGGCCTCGTCTTGCTCGAGGGAGGTCGTGTCAATGGAGGGGAATTGGATGCGGTGACGTTTGGAGGTGATCATCCTGAGAGGGGGGGGGTGGGTCAGAGACGCACGAACGATTCAACAATTTCCCGTCAAGCCGCGATCCTACGTGATTTCACTCCGCGGTTCGACCCCCTGCCTTGGGATTGCTGAAACCCGCGCAATGCACGGCCAATGAGTCAGGCGGCCTAACGGCCAATCGTCTGGCGATGGTAGACGTAATCCACGGTCTCTCAGGCCGCGCGCCGATTGACAGACGGACTCGCATCCGCGCGTTCGGTTATCGGACAGACAACGCCTCGTGAAAGGCCGATCAACTCATCGAGCGCCGCATCGAGCCGCCCAGTCACGGCCTCCCTGCCTGCCCAGGCCTGCAGATGTCGCCGGCTGGAGCGGCCAAGTGCCGCATAAGCAGCAGGCTCTTTTTTGGCCATCGCATAGCTGGCCCTGATCTGATCACGCAGCGAGGTCCAGACGATTCGCCCCCAGGTCGTCAGCAGCCGCTGACGTATTTCATGAGGCCAGGCGGCGGGCTCAGGGTGCGAATCAACCACAAAGCCCGACTCGGGACCGAAATAGTCGCTCATCGACGAGTGGTCAGGGGAGATGCCAGGCCGGCCTGCCGCCAGATGGTTCATCAGCGGCAGGCAGTTGCCTTCTGCCCGCGAGGCCTGCAGATAGTAGGTGGTGGCTGCGGTCAACTGATGCAGCTGCTCCTCGCTGAGAAAGTCGCAGATCACCACCAGCCGGCAGCGAAACTCGATGCCCCGATTGAAGATGTGCCGGATCACATGATCGACACTGGCAGCCCGTGAGGTAATCAGCTTGAGGACGAGGGTGGCATCTTCCCGATCACCCAGGGCCAGCAGAAAGCCATTGATCAAGTCGGGCCAGTTCTTCCGGCCGTCGTCTGGATTGAAGATGCTGGTGTAGACCACTCCAGAGAGTTCGACCTGCGACACACTCTCATACGGCAGCTTGATTGTCGGCCGGCCGCCTTGGGTCCGCGCCGTGATCCGCCGCGACTTCAGCCGTCGCAGTCCCGCTGAGATGGCGGCCGTAAACCGCCCCCCGAGAATCCGTCGGGCGGTGTCACGAATGCTCTCCTCAAGATCCTTGGCGATCTGCTTCCGCAGCGATTCACGGCGTCGCAGCGACCGATTGGTGACCAGTGCCGGGCGAGCCTGCGGAAAGACAAAGGCCCGACAGTCGAGCGTGCGGGTCTGCCCCGCCCGCCAGAGCGGGAGAGTGAAATAGGCATCCTCCACCGGAACCTGCACCATCCGGATCGCACCTGAGGCACCACCCCGCCTGAGGGCCTCGTGGGTGAACGGGCCACTGACCAGTACCATGTCGCAACGGTCGGCTGTCTGCGGCCAGTCGTTCTGAGCATTGCCGTCAAAGGCGTGGTTGGGCACGTCAGGATATTCCCAGGCGGGCACGGCGACATTCACGGCCCGGCGGGCCAGCACGACGTCTTGCAGCGGCAGGATGCTGAAGTGCAGCGGCAATTTGCCTTCGGCCAGCACCGCATCGACCATACGTTCGAGGTCGGCCTTGGCATCAGGCACCACCCGCACCTCGCCATGCCGTGACAGCAACGGTGCGTAGGCACGGGCCACGAAGTCGTGGGAATAGCCCGGGGTGCCCAGGTTTCGACCTTCGGTCGAACCTGTCATGTAGCACGACAACAGGGTCACCAACTGGCGGGCCGCAGGTGGCGGCTGCCGGCGGTTGGGGTGGGGCAGAATCGTGGGGGGCATCAGGAGCTTCCTTTCAAGATGCGGTAACAAAGCAGGCGATGGTTTCGTTGAAAGAGCGGTGCGGAACTGTCTCAAACGTCTGGGCGGCTAGCCGGCGCGAGAGCCGACTTGCGGGCGATAAACACGCGGCTCTTGGGCATGCAGTCATCGAGGGCCTGGCGGACATGGTCGGCCCGCGGCGTGTTGAGCAGTTCATCCCAGGTCCGGGTCCAGGCTTGCAGCAGAGGCCCCTCCGGCTCACCCAACTCCTGGTCCGCCGCCCAGAACAGAATCCACCAGATCGCCCAGAAAAAGCTTTTGGCGAGCTGTCGCTCAATGGAAAGCCCGTGGCGTCCCAGTAATGATTCAAGCTCTCCGGCTGCAAAGACCCGCAGGTGGTTGGGCGGCTGCCAGTAGGCGGGTGGCGCCACCCGCCGCTGCACCGCTTCGGCTCGCTCGTCAGGCACGCTGATGAGATAGAGCGCCCCAGGCTGCCCGATCCGGACCAGCTCAGCGACGAACCGATCGGGGTCGGCAACATGCTCGAGCACCTCCATCGTGATCACCCGCGACGCAGTCGCGTCGGCGAGTGGCAGCGGGTTGCTGTCGCTGACAATGGCCCGCCAGGGGGTGCGCAGGCGGGCAAACTTTGCCTCGACACTGGCAATCACCCGGGGGTCGATATCGGTGGCGATCACCTCGGCCTTTTGGCGGGCAGCAAACATGCTGGCCCCGCCGTTGCCGCAGCCGACATCAACACAAATGTCGGTCGACCCAATGGCAAAGCCGGGGGCCAGCTCGCCCCGCCCACGGTCGTACCAGCCCTGCCGCTGCGAGTCACGATAGCCGCAGTCAAAGCAGCTGGGCTGCGGCTCACCACGGCGGAATAACTGGTGCAGCACGGGATGCATGAGAGATCTCCTGTTGGTCGGCTGGTAGTGTTGGTACGGAAAGGTGCAACGCGGTGAAACATCCGGCCGCGGACGGCTGATCAGGCAGCCTCCGGCCAGCTCCAGAAGTCGGGTGACTTGCCGGCATAGGCCAGCAGCCTTTCGCTATCATCGGCGACTGCCTGCCGCACCCGGTCAACCGCGGCCGCCGACCAGTTGACCGGGGCAGCGAACCGCCGCCTGAACCCCAGCCGCCGGGCCAACTGCCGGCGGCCATCGCGGTCGATTCGATTCCAGAGCCGCCGGAGCAGGCCGTGCCGCCGGATGAACCACATGGTGGCGGTGTCATACTCTTTCACCTCGCCGGGGTTGCTGCGGCGGTTGACATCGGCGAGTGGCACGCCGGGGTCGAGCCCCAGAAACTCGAAGCACCGCCGGACTTCAACTTCCGGCTGCCGGCTCAAATCCTCGAGAAAGAGCAACAGAATCTGGTCATCCGGGAAGAACCGCCGATAGTGCTCAAGCATCCGCCAGTAGCAGGTGTCGGCGATCATGTTCGGCAACGTCTCCAGTGTGGTGCCGATGTCACGCGCGGCTGCGACACCATAGAGATGCCCGCTATGGTGCATCTGCCGGAAACTCGACTCCAGTCGCTGCAGCGGATGGCGAGCGATGAAGATGCACTTCAAATGGGGAAACCGGGTGCCGAGACGAATGCTGGCCACATCAGCAAATTCCTCGGATGAGTAGGTAGTGCTGGCATCGCCGCGGAGCACCCCTGGTGCAACCGTGCGGAACAGGTCGCTGTACCAGGCGGCCCCCTTCCCATGATGCTGGGCAAAATACCCCGGTTCTTTCTGCGGGATGGCAACCTGCGGATGCTGCTGGAGCAGGTCGCACAGGGTAGTGGTGCCGCATTTACTGAAACCGGGAATCACGAAGTTGAGTGCGATCATTGTTTGACCTGATCTGTGCGGGGTAGCTCACGACGCCGGCTACCCCCTCTATGGCGTGTGCCACCTTAGAGGGGATTTAGGGCTGAATCAAGATCGTCCTCGCTAGTCGTTCGGCTTGAAAAAGATTTCCGAATTGTGCCGATTTCACCGGTTTTTCGGGACGCGCGGGTAGACTTTCGGCCTCCGGTGTGACCAGCTTTCCCGCCGGGTCCACTGATGTATCCCCTGAGGAGCCCCCCGTGAACGAATCAGCCCCACCTGCTCCGAGCCTTTTGCCCTACGAACAGGACCAGATCGAGCGGATCGCCGACTGGAAAAGCACCGAGCCGAGCCGGCTGACCCAGACGGTGGAGATGGTCGCCCAGCCGATTGCCTGGGGGGTGAAATGGGTGGTACCAGCCGAGGTGGTACGGCGGGCCATCCGGCTGCTCAACACGATGGCCGAAGCGAAACTTCCCGCGGTCGGCGGTGGGAGCCAGCCGACTCGGGCTGAGATCATTGCCCAGCGGCAGCAGCCGCTGGAGGCCTGCGACCGGCAGGCCCAGCAGATCATCGAGAAGGCTGAGCACATCAGTGCTGGCCGCGGACTGGTGATCCGTCAGCTCGGCAACGCCGTCGTCGGCCGGCTGCCGTTCCAGCTGGTGGCGGCAATGGCCACGATCGCCAAGATCGGCCACAGCTACGGCTATCCGCTCGACCGGCCCGTTGACCGTGCCGTGCTACTCGATGTACTGGAACTCTCGCTGATCGAAGACTGCAGTCGGCGCGAGGTGGTGCTGGCCCGGATGCATGCGGCACTTGACCATCCCGATCAGGACAGCCTCAACGTCGATGAAATCACTGCCCAAGCTGGCCGCGAAGTCCTCGCCGATGAACTGGCGGACGAACTGGTGACCCGGGTGCCGATCATTGGCAGTGTGATCGGCTTCATCAGTGACCGCACCTTTATTCGCATTGCTGGTGAGGCGGCCGTGCGATTCTTCCAGGAACGAAGGCTTCGGGACGAAGGCAAGGTGCGGGAGATTCGCCCCGCCCCCGTGCGGCAGCGGCGGAGCAGCTTCAGCGAGGTCTCGCGGGCCGTCGGCGAAACCGTCTACGCCGGTGGGGCGATCGTCGGCTTTGCCGCGACCTTTCCGGTCGCGGTCATCGGCCGCAGCCTGGCCGGCTGGGGAGGCCCGGTCACCGCCGGTGCCGCAGCCGGGGCCACAGCGGCATCACGCGATGCCACTGCCCTGCTGCACGGCAGCCCTGAGCAGCCGACTCGCGTAGCAATCGCCGAAGTCGGCTGACTGCAGAGAAACGCCTGCTGTCGACCCGGCTCAAGGGGCCGACGGTTCCTCCAACGGCCGCACCCGGACGTTGCGAAAGCGGATCGGGTACCCATGATTCTGCAGGCAGACATGCCCCTCAAGCGGCTTGTGCCGAGTCTGCTCCAGCGTCCGTTGGTCAAAGTGGTGGATCGCCTGACCATTGAAGACCACGTCAATGATCGGCCCTCGGCAGCTGATCTCCAGGGTGTTCCAGTCGCCGGCCGGCTTCATCGCATTTTCCCGGGGGGCAACGTAGCGATAGAGCGACCCGCTTGAGAACGGGCTGGGGGGCTTTCCCGCATCGTCGAGCAGCTGGATCTCATAGCAAAAGCATGATGGCCGAGAGTTTTGTGGATCGTTGAGGTCGATCGCCCCCGTGCGAATTCCGACCCCCGAGTTCCCGCCGGCCGCCATGACGAACTCGACGTGAAACACAAAATCGGCGAAGCGGCGATCGACATATCGCAGGAAACTCCAGCGGTTGCCCGCACAGACAATTTCGCCATTCTCAACCCGCCAGACGGGGCTGCCGTCGGGCCGCTCGATCCCGCCGTCGGGCCCTTCAATCACCCAGCCGGAAAAATCACGACCGTTGAACAGTTCCAGCCAGCCTTGCGGATCGCTCGCCCACGCAGGCCAGGCGGCTGTTGAAAGCACGGCAACCATGGCCACGATCACTCTCTGCGAAAACCAAGCTGTCCAGTGTCGCCGCGAAGAACCCATGGCTGAAATTTTTCCTGACAGGTGCTTGCGACCAACGCCCTCGGATAGCGGCGGCCAGCTGGCGCAGACATCGGTATCTCCCGCACCTCTTTTATTACTATCGGAATCGACCGCTTGCCCGCACCTATCAAATGTGAGTCTTTGCCAGCTTGTTCCCGTCTGGTGACCATGGGGTACATTGGACGGGCTATGAGCCAGCAATGCTTTTGGATGGCCTGCCTGCATACTGCCGTGCTGCTGACGGCTGCCCCGCTGGGCATTGCCGCCGAACCAGTGCTGACCACGGATGTGCTGCGAGACTGGTCGTTCACGCCGCTCGCTGCCGGAGCGGGCGAACACCCGGTCGTGGAACTGACCGCTGGTGGCATCGTTGTGGGGCATGCCGGGGGGCTGCGTCGGTTCGACGGGCACCGCATGATTCCGCTGGATGTTCCGATCGGCTCCGCCCCGGTGAAACACCTTTTCTCCGATCGGGCGGGCAGCCTGCACATCGTGCTGGCCGATGGATCGCATGCGGTTCGTAGCGGGCAAGGCCTGCGATTCATCACCGATGCCCGGCCACCGCCAGATCTTTCACCAGGGGATGCCCCGGAACCACTTTCCATCTGTGAAGCCGGCGACGGCAGTGTCTGGGTCGGCTATCGGCAGGGACTGGTCAGCCGCACCGTTGGCCTGCAGCGCACCTGGCACCCGATCCCGGTGGGTGAAAGTGCGTCGCCAGACAGCAGTGCCTACGTGGCCGCCGATACCGCCGGCCGGGTCTGGCTGGCCCGGCGGACGCGGCTGGCCGTCTGGACAGGAGCTGACTGGCGGGTGGAGCAACAGCTTCCTGACCAGCAGACCATCGTTGCCGCCGCCCGGAATGGCGGGCTCTGGGTTCGGGTCGGCAACCGGGTGCAGCACTTCGACGGCAGCCGGCTCACCCAGGCATTCGAGTCCGAAGTGCTGACAATCCGTGGCTTCGCCGAGGACCGCGACGGCAGGCTGTGGATCGCGACCAGCCGGTACGGACTGGTCATGTGGGATGGCAGCCGACTGGCGACCGCGGAGACAGCCAGCAGCAGCATCTACTCAGTCTGCGTCGACCGGCATGGTGGCATCTGGGCTGGCACGACGGCCGGGCTGGAACGCGGCGTTCCGCGAATCGTTCAACGGGTGGAAATGCCAACGCTCAAACCCCTGCGAACCATCCGCTGTGACACCACCGATCGGCTCTGGTTTCTCACCCTCGACGGTGAGGTCGGCAGCCAGCCCGGCCCACTCGGGCCGTGGCTGCTGTCAGGGGGCCGTGGCACTACCGACACGGTCTTTCACTCGCGGCTCGATGGCTGGCGGTACGGCCGGGTAACAGCACTGACGATCTCACCCAGTGATGTCGTCTGGCTGGGAACCCAGGACGGTGGCATCGTCCGAATTGACCAGACCAACGCGGCGAGCAGTGAAAACCTCTCAACACCCCCCGAACTCCGGGGCCAGCCGGTGACGGCGATTCTTGCCATCGGCGACGGGCTGCTGGTGGCAATCGGTACCAGCCTGCTCTGGCTTCAGGACGACCAGTGGCATCCCCTCGTCTGGCCCGCCGGACAGCCGGCTGCGGCCGTGAGCCTGATGGTCGGTAATGGACGCCGGGCGGCTTACCTGGCCACGGAGTCGGCCGGGCTGTTTCAGCTGCAGGTCTCCTCTGAAGGCTCACGGCCGACCGCAACCGTTGCGCCGATCGCACAGCCCGCCGCAGTGCTGGCCCCGATCACCGCTATCGTTCCACGGCCAGATGGCTCAGTCTGGATCGCCACGCGGGGTGAGGGACTTTGGCGGTACCACGCTGCCGTGTGGTCACAGCTGACCGTGAATCAGGGACTACCCGCCGCGACGCTGCTGGCAGTTGTCCCTGACGGTCGCGGACGATTGTGGTGTACCACACCGCGGCTGTTCTTCACCGCGATGATCGACGAACTGGACGCGGTCGCCACCGGCAGCAGCGACCGGTGTCATTGCCGGGTTGTGACCCGCGACGATCGCACCGCCTACTTTGACCCGGCCGTCGTCCTTCCTGGCATCGCCACGAGTGACGGTGACGGCACCATCATGGTTGCCCTCCCGACAGGAATCGCCGCCTGCCTGACCGATCGGCTGCCTGCCGGCAGCCCCCCACAGCCGGTGCGAATCAGCGGCGTCCAGATCGACGGCCAGCCACTCCAGTTCGGCGGTACCACACCGCGGGTGCCACCCGATCCGCGGCTGGTCGAGATCTTCCTGGGTGAAACCCTCCTGCCGACACCGACCAACGCCCGGCTTGAGCATCGGTTGGTCGGCATCGACCGGGACTGGCGGGAAACCCCGGCTGACCGCCGGCTGGTCTACGAACGGCTGCCGTCTGGCCGACACCCGCTCGAGCTGCGAAGCACAAACGAGGCCGGCACCTGGACCAGCACACTGCCGGCCGCGGTGCTGGAGATCGCCCCGACCTGGTGGGAACATCCGGCTGTCCGCTGGGGCGCGATCTTTGCCGTCGCCCTGACCACTGCTGGCGGAACCTTCTGGCTGCACGCCCGGAGGACATCCGCCCGGCTGGTGAGACTGCGGCAGCAAGCCTTGCTGGATCAGGAACGCATGCGGATCGCCCGCGACATGCACGATGACCTCGGCACGAGCCTGACGCAGATCTCGCTGCTGGCCGATCTTGCCGGCCGCTCGGCACCGGCCGAAACCGCCGCGTCGCTTCGGCACATTTCGCAGATTGCCTGCACCACGGTCTCGGCGTTTGATGAAATTGTCTGGGCCGTCAACCCGGAGCACGACACGCTGCAGCACCTGCTCGGCTATCTGGCCCTGTCGGCCTCCCAGACGCTGGCATCCCTGGGCATCGAGTGCAGCTGCGACCTGCCCAGCCAGGTGCCGCCCCGAGCCGCTCCAGCGGAGTTTCGGCGGGCAGTCCTGCTCTGTGTCAAGGAGGCGATCACCAACGTTGTCAAACATGCCGCCGCGGGCCGGGTGGTCATTCGCTGCCGGCTCACCGCCGATCAACTCATCGTGACGATCGCCGATGATGGCTGTGGGGCAGTTTCTGGCCACGACGGTCGCCCGCGGCCGGCGGCCGGTCTTGAAAACATGCACCATCGCGCCGCCGCACTCGGTGGGACCTGTTCGGTAGTGGCCCTACCCGGCGGCGGCACCGAGGTGACGCTTGACGTGCCGCTGCCAGCCGCCGGCCGGCTGGCCAGCCGGGCAGGCCACCATCCGGAGTCTCCCCATGCCACTTGAGGTGTCGATCGTCGAAGATGACCGCATCACGCGGGAATCGCTGGCTACTATTGTGAGCCGAGAGGCCGGCTTCCGACTGCTGGCTACCTACCCTGACGCCGAAGCGGCTATCGCTGATGTGCCCAAGCGGCCGCCAGCCGTGCTCGTGGTTGATATCGGGCTGGCCCCCCGGGGCAGCGGCCGGCTTAACGGGCCGGCCTGCGTGGCCGCCTTGAAGGCCGCCGTCCCTACCCTGCAGGTGCTGATGCTCACGGTCTATAACGATCAGACCAGGGTGTTCGAGGCGTTACGGGCCGGGGCAAATGGCTATCTGCTGAAACGGTCACCCGCCACTGAAATCGTTCGGGCGATCCGTGATGTCGGGGCCGGCGGCGCACCGCTTTCCACCCCCGTCGCCCGGTTGGTGGTCGAATCGTTTCAGCAAGCGGGCCAGCCGATCCACCCCACCACTCCGGCCAGCAATCAGCTCAGCTGCCTAACACCACGCGAGCGGGACATTCTCGCCCTCCTTGCCGAGGGCGATTCCTCCAAACAGATCGCCGCGCGGCTCGGGCTCACGCCCGGGACGGTCCGGGCCTACCTGCACACCATCTATGAGAAGCTCGGGGTCGAAAATCGCACCCAGGCAGCCGTGCGGTTTCTCGAGGCCCGCGGGGGCTGACGGCTGCTGGCGTCGCCCTACCATCCGATAGTGTCGGCCGACGCAGCACAGCGGTATCGTCAGCCATTGCATCGCCGCTTTGAAGAGGTGATTCCCCGGGGAGACCAACCGATGCTGAAAACCTGGAGCCGTCCCGCCGTCATCGGCCTGTCGGTACTGCTGGGCACTGCCGGCTGTAGTGACGACCCGCTCGCCGGCCGGGAGGCGCTGGATCTCGAGCAGGCCATCCACGGTCACTGGTCAAGCACCCGCGACCTTGAACTACCCGCCGCTGCGGCAGCGTGGGACACCACCGACGCCACTGAACAATGGCATGCCGAGATCGATCGCTATCTCGATGCGCAGTCCCAGCCAAAAGGCTGGAGCGAAATGGCTGGAGATCGCAACTGGAAAACCCAGTCCCAGGACGCCGGGGACGGCACCATCAAGCTCGAAACCTGGTCCGCGGGCCGCCCTGGCAAGCTCGCAACAGTGGAATTGCGACTGAATACTGACCGCACCACAATGCTCGAAAAGCTGCCCTCGAAAAAGAGCCGGGTGACTCTGCGGGAGTGGACCTATATCAACGCTGACGCACAGCCCTGATCACAGCTGTTTGCAGATGATCCGGCAGCGCAGTCTCTCTACCACTGGCCGATTGTTTCACCACCACCGATCGTGTGCAGGCCGTACCAGACCAGCTTGTCGATCGCGTCGTTGACAAAGCGGCTGCTCCCGTCGGCCATCGCGACGATTGCGCCGCCGGGATGGGTGCTGCGAACGGCGACGCCCTTGCTGCCATCGTTGCAGTAGTAGGTCGTATCGCTGTCCGGCCGGCGGTTTGGGCATTGCGGCGTATGGTCTCCAAGCTCTCCACGGGTCGCAGACGTGAAGATAACATTCGGAGTCCGCATGCCCGCCTGGATATCAGCAACCGATGGAGTTGCTGTCGTCAGACCACCACTAAACGCCGTCCCGGCCTGATAGTTCCAGGCGCCCCGTGAGTCGCCCCCCTGCTGGGAGTCCGTGATGATTTCACCAAGCAACAGCGTTTTTGAGGTGCCATCGGTGATGTCCTTGATCTCAGCTCCCCACTGCTCGGCGGCATTGAAGACTCCGCGTAGACCTGGCTGAACCGACAAGGTCTCCGAGATCGCTCGGCCGGCACCATAGTTACCGCCGTAGTGGATCCTCGAAACCTGTCGTCGATGCGAATTGGTGGGATGGATGTAAAGATATGTGCTGACCGGCTCCCGGCTGGGGCACAGCAGTGTCGACAGGTTCGGCATCACCGCCTCCATATTACCGAGTGAGCTATTGGGTTCAGCAAAATCGTAGTCATCGTAAATACTCTGGAACTCCATGAATGGGAGCGCGCGCATTGTGAACGATTCACCCCAGTCGGCACTCCGTGCTGCAAAGCGGCCATCATAGTTTCCTGTCAGGTCACACGACCCAGTCGTACAGACCAGCCCCCTGGGAAACTGCTTTTCAACATCGTGATAGTTCATCAGTGCCAGCGCCATCTGCTTGACGTTGTTGACGCAGGCTGTACGGCGGGCTGATTCGCGGGCGGCCTGCACGGCCGGCAGCAGCAGCCCGACCAAGACGCCGATGATCGCAATCACCACCAGCAGTTCGATGAGCGTAAAACCGGCTCGCTGACTGCGTGTTGTGTTCATTGCATGCCCTCCGACGGAAACAAGAAAATCAAAGTGGCCGGAATGCCCCGGCCTGACATCGCTGCCACTTACTGGCAATGATCAAAAACCCCGCTGCTTGAACTCTACCGCGACGTTGCCAGCCGACGCCCCTATCAATTGGTAGGCGGCCGCCGTTTTTCTGAAACTATGACTGCTCACCGCCGCGTGAAGCTGATGCCGGTGGTGGTCATGTCGATGACGCACTCCCCCTGGCTACTGGGGACAACCGCCTGAGCGAACGGGCCACCCTCTCCAGCAGAGGCAGACAGGACGATCTGATCGGCCACCGTCTGGGCATCCTCTGAAAGCTCCACGGGCACAACGGCCAGCACCGCCGTCAGCGGCTGGTCGGCAGCCTTGCGACGCGAATACGTCGTGATAAACCGGCTGCGGCGGCTGCCATCGGCCCGCTGGGCGTGCATGGTGGTGGGCTCGACCTCCACCATGTCGATCGACACGTCGGGGCCGCCCAGATGCTTGACCAGCATCCGCCGCTCCGCCTGCCTGCCATCAGGCAGGGTGTAGGGGCCGTCGGACGTGGCCAGAAACCAGTCTCCGCCGTGGGCCTCGAGTTCATAAAGCTGCCAGAGCTGGCCGGCCGACCAGCCGCGGCAGTCAGGCCCTGGCGTGAAGGTGTCGGCAACGACCAGCACACCCCCGGCAGTGAGGGCCACCCGGCGGACCAACTGGTTGCCCGGGCGAAGATAGTCTGAAAACGTCACCTGCCCCCAGGCATCACTACCCGCCTGGTCAGCCGTTGCCCCCGTCACCTGGCAGGGCAGCACGTGATCGCCCAGATCGACCCACTGCTCAAACAGCCGGCGGAGATTGATGTGCGGGGTGCGTCCGGTGTAACGGAAGTCGAACTGCACCCGGTCATAGTCAGCGGCTGCAACCTCCCGGCCGCGGGTGTCGGCCTGTTCAAACATCCGGGTGGCCACCTGGTGGCCAAAGGCCTGTGGGTTGAAGCCCTGTGAGGCAGTGCCCTGGGTATGGAGGTCACTGGTCACCAGATTGACGTCCGGGACGTTCTTGGCGTTGTCGGCCCAGCTCTCCGCCGACTCGAATCCGTCGAGCAGCAGCGTTCCCGCCGGCCCTGTCAGCCGCAGATTGTCGAACTGTAGCGTCTCGGTCTCGGCCATGGGAAAGGTCCGAAAGTCGATTGCATCGGAAACATTCCAGGTGCCGGGGGCGGTGCCCGGGCGAAGGTGCTCGACCGGCACCTGCATCGTGTTCCAGATGCCAGCCTGGGGATGGCCAGGAAAAGCATCGGCGTCTTCGAGCGCCCAGAACAGGCTGCCGCACGGAGCCGAACTGGTGCCCCGGCGGCCCAGGTTGTGAAACAGCGGCACTCCCGCCACCTCGTAGTAGCCGACCGCTCCGCATTTATACGGATGCACATGGCTGCCGCTGGCATAGAGATCGAGCAGCACCATGGCGGCATTGGCAGCCCGACCGGTTTTGAGCACCAGCTTGTCAGGAACGGTCGTGGGCGGATCGCCCGGCACCCGGCGGTGCTGCACCTCGGACAGCGGCAGCGGCGATGCCGAGGACGGAGTGAAGGGCTCAAGTTCCAGCAGCATGAAGCCGCGGCAGAGATCGTCCGGCACGATCGTCACGCCGGCCTGCGGCAGCAGCTTGCGGCCGACCTCGCGAAACGAGCCGTCGTCGTACAGCCGGGTGGCCATCTCGAGCAGCAGCACAAAGTCGAGCCGCGAGTTGTTCGCTTTGAAATAGCTGTCACCGAACTCTGGAATCGAATCGGCCGGTGAGACGATGTCCCGCATCCGGCAGAACATCTGCCGGAAGTTGTCGGATGCCGCAATGCGATCGAGCCAGCCTTCGAGCGACGCCAGTTCGAGGAAGAAGCAGATGCCGAGGCTGGAATACAGCGAGGCGTTTTCGTTGAGATCACCCGTGGCCAGAACGACCTCCCCCAGCTCCTTTACCTTCTGCTGCACCGCGGCCACCGGCATCTCCGGATCGTCGGCAAACACCTTGGCCAACGAACTGGCGGCTACCATGTGGGCCAGGGCGATGTTGCAGTCGTAGAAACGCTGGTCGAGCGGGTAGCGGCCGAGGTACCAGGTCACCAGGGGCACCGCCCGGGCAGCGGCCCGCCCCCGCCGCGTCCCAGTCAGCAGGCCGGCCTCATGCAGCTTGAGGGCCAGCAGGCCGAAGGGCCGGCTGAGGTGAAAGTCACGATCCTCCCTGCCCCCCTCGCGATCGAGAAACGCATCAAAGCCGGCCACGGCAAAGTCACGGAGCGCGGCCTCACCGGTGTGTTCAGCGACCAGCCAGGCAGCCAGGGCGTCATAGAGCTCATGGGCAGGATGCCGCCGGGAGGGATCGGTCGGGTGTTCCAACTCGCGAACGACCGCTTCGCGATAGCGGGCGACCGCCAGTTGGCAGACGCTGTCGTCGGCGACAGCAGCCTCAGCGGCCCCGGCCTGCCCGGCACCCGCCAGCCCGATCAGGAGGGAAAGCCCGAGACAGACCGACCGCACCATTTTCTCCGGAACCATCGCCTTCTCCATCTTCACAACGCCATAACAACCGGAACGACACCTGCCGACCGACCGGGGGCAGCCTAAAACCTGCCCGTCTCGCCCCGCCAATACCGTTTGATAGGAACCGCCCGGTCGCTGGCTATCTGTTGGATGTTTTCTCGGCGTCTTATGGATGAGGGGCATTGCCCATGCCAATCGAGCGGCGTTGGAAACTAAG
>CBFIHA010000074.1:0-18513 GCA_965662195.1 uncultured Pirellulales bacterium | reverse complement strand
GGGGCAGGCCCGCGGCCGCGCGGATCGGCGCCCAGCCGGGGCCGGCGGGCCGCACGCGGCGGTAGAAGTCGACCAGCACCTGCCGATCAGTCGCCGGGGCGAGCCAGGCCGCCGCCAGCCAGCAGACCGTGGTGCAGGCGATCGTGGTCAGGAGCTTGACGGGCGTGGAAAACTCCAGCGCCCAGCCGCGCTGCAACGCGATCAAGAGCAGCGACACACCCAGCGAAGAGATCATGGCGGCGATCTCGCACCAGGCGTTGACCCGCCACCAAAACCAACGCACCAGGTAGATCAGCCCCGTGCCGGCCCCCACCTGCAGCATGATGTCAAACGCCTGCTTCGCCGAGTCAAGAAACGGAGTGACGAGGCAGCCCAGCACGAACAGGCCTACCGTGGTGAGCCGCGCGACGAGCACGTAGTGGCGGTCGCCCGCGTCACGCCGCACGAACCGCTGGTAGAAATCGTGCACCAGGTAGCTCGCGCCCCAGTTGAGCAGCGTGGTGATCGTGCTGGCATGGGCGGCGATGAAGGCCCCCACCATCAGCCCGAGAAAGCCGGCCGGCAAAAACCGCATCATGGCGGGATAGGCCGCATCGTGATTGACGAGCGCCGGGTCGGCGTGGGGAAAGGCGCGATGGATGTCGTCGAGCGTGGGGTAGACGAGGATCGAGGCGAGGGCCACGAGGATCCACGGCCAGGGCCGCACCACGTAGTGCAGAAAGTTGAAGAAAAGAACGGCCGCCAGCGAATCCCGCTCCGACCGCGAGGCCAGCATCCGCTGGGCGATGAAGCTGCCGCCGCCCGGCTCCGCCCCCGGATACCAGACCGACCACCACTGGACCGTGATCGGCAGGATGAAGACGGCCACCGCGATGTCCCAGTGGCTGGTGAAATCGGGCAGCAGGCCAAGGTAGGAGATGCCGTCGGGGCCCGGGGTCGCCGAGAGCCGGGCGACCATCGTCTGCAGCCCGCCCACCTCGGGCGCGTTGACCGCGAACCACGCGGCGGCGACCATCGCCGTGAGCATGATCGAGAGTTGCACGAAGTCGATGATCACAACCCCCCAGAGCCCGGCCTGGGCGGCGAATAACACGCTGAGGAACCCGCCGATCGCAAGCGTCTGCCAGGGCGAGAATCCGAACAACAGCCCGGCGATCTTGCAGGCGGCGAGATTTGCCGAGCCGATGATCAGGCAGTTGAAAAACAGACCGAGGTAGATGGCACGAAAGCCACGGACGAGGCGGGCGGCGGGGCCGGAATAGCGCAGCTCGTAGAACTCGAGATCCGTCATCACCCCCGATCGTCGCCACAGCCGCGCGAAGAAGAAAACCGTTGCCAGGCCGGTGAGCGCAAAGGCCCACCACTCCCAGTTGCCCGCCACACCACGGCGTCGGACAATGTCCGTGACGAGGTTGGGAGTGCCCGTGGAGAAGGTCGTCGCCACCATGGAAAACCCCGACAACCACCAGGGCAGCGAGCGACCGGAGACGAAAAACTCCGCCAGGCTACTGCCACCCCGCCGCGCGAAAAACAGGGCGGGGAGAAACGAGACCGCGAGCGTGAGGCCCGCCACCGTCCAGTCAAGAGGCGTCAGGCTCATGGTCGTGACATCCGGAAATTGAAGGGTCGGCGAACGGGCATCAGGCGGCGGCCATTCCCAGCCAGGCGAGTGTGTTGCGATGGCTGACTTCGTCCTGCACGGCCGGCGGCAGGGCATCGAGGCAGGCTACCTCTTCGCGATAACTGAACCGCACCTGCACGTGCTCATAGTCGATCGCGTGAAAGGGGGTGTCGCTCCCCCAGATCAGCTTGCCGGGAAAGGCCGCGGCCAGGTCGGCGAGCACCCGCACCGGATCGGCATAGTCGGTGTCGAACCGCTCGGCGGGCACGGCCACGCCGGGATGGTTTTCCCGGGCGAGCGCGCAGTGGATCAGATGGGCGGAGCAGTCGAACCAGGCGTTCGGCAGCGCGGCCACCCGCCGCAGGCTCGGCAGGTGGTAGCGGCAGGAGTGGGCGAGGACAAACCGCACGCCCGGCCGCGACTCCGCCACGCGGAGCAGATCGGCGCACTGTGACCACTCGTCGTCGGGGCGGATGCTGCTGTGGATCACGAACGGCAGGTCGTGGGCCTCGGCGTAGTCGAGCATGCACGCCGCCGTGTCGAGCAAGGAAATCACCTTCGACTGGATGATCGTTCCCTGGATCTTGATGCCCCGCGGGGCCGGGCCGACAGGCAGCTGCTCCCAGTCGCGGACCTGCGCCTCCGGCTCCCGGCCGGGATCGGCGATCAGAAACGGCCAGAGCCGCTTCTGCCAATCCGGCGGGCAGCGGGCGATGTCGCCACGCAGCCGGCGGTTTTCAAAGGCATAGGGCGGCCCTGCGTTGGCAGCGAGCGCAATTCGCTTGGACCGCAGGGCGGCCTGGTCGAGCGCCATGTACGACACGAACGGAAACACCACGAATCGGTCGATCCCGCAGCCCTCCTCTTGGACGAACAGCCGGGGCAGATCGAGGCAAAACGGCGACCAGCCTTGCAGGTAGAAGAGCGGCTCGACGCCGATATGGGTGTGGTTGTCGATGCGCATGGGGCAGGCTCCTCGATCACGAAGGCAGAACACGGACCATACGGGCATCGAGCACCGCGAGCCCGTCGGGCCGAGCGCGCACCGGATTGAGGTCGACCTCGACGATGTCGGGATTGCCAATGAGCAGGTCGGACAGCGACACGAGCGTGTCTCGGAGGGCCGCCAGGTCGACCGGCGGCCGGCCGCGGGCCCCGGCGAGGATTTCGAAGCCGGCGATCTCGCGGATCATGGCCTCGGCCTCCGCGGCGTCGAGCGGACAGACTCGGAACACGACGTCCCGGACCACCTCGACGAAGATCCCGCCGAGGCCGAACATGATCACGGGCCCGAAGACCGGATCGTGGAGGCCGCCGAGGATCACCTCGACTCCCGGCCTGCGGTCCATCGCGGCCACCAGCACACCGGCGATGTCAGCCGCGGGTGCCACCCGACGGGCGGCGGCGAGCACCTCCCGATACGCCGCCCGCACCGCGGCCGCATCCGCCAGATCGAGTCGCACTCCGCCGGCTTCGGTCTTGTGCGGGATGTCGCGCGACACGATCTTGAGCACGACGGGGAAGCCGATCCGCTCGGCATGGGCGACGGCCTCATCGGCCGCTGTGGCCAGCGCCTCAGGGGGGCAGGGCAGCCCGTGCCGGCGCAGCAGTTCCTTGGCCTCGGGCTCGAGCAGTTGCCGACGGCTGCCGGTGGGAGGCGCGGGTATCGCCGCGGCCGCGAAGGGACGATCGGCAAGTCGTTCACGCAGCCCGCGATACCGCACGAGGGTGGCCAGGGCGTGGGCCGCGTCGTGATGGTCGAGGAACAGCGGGATCCCGGCCTCACGGAGCCGGTCGAGCATCGGGCCGGGGCGGTAGCCGAAGTAGGAATAGACGAAGACCGGCTTGTCGGCGCCGGCGACCACGTCGCACATCCGCTCGACATGCCGCTCCTCTTTCTCCCGATCCCGCGGGTTGATGTGGAAGTAGCCGGCGAACCCGCCGACCACGAGCACGGCGTCGATCGCGTCGTCGGCCAACGCGATGGCGGTGGCCTCCACGACGTTTTCCCAGCCGGCCAGGTCGAGCGGATTGGTGACGCTTCCGTTGGGTGGAATCAGCTCCCGCAGCCGGGCCTGGCTGGCGGCGGACAGCGGCGGCACGGCGAGCCCCCGCTGCACGCAGGCGTCGGTGGTGAGCGCGCAGTCGCCGCCCCCCTCGGAGATGATGCAGACACGGTTGCCGCGGGGTAGTTTGCCGTGATCGAAGGCCAGGAGCAGCGAGTTGAACTCCGCGAAGCTCTCCACCTGGATCGCGCCCGCCTGCGCGAAGGCGGCCTGGTGGATGCGGTCGTCGCCGGCGATCGAGGCGGTGTGGCTCGAGACGACGCGGGCACCATCCCGGGTGCGGCCGCTCTTCACCACGAGCACGGGCTTCCGCGGCACGGCCGCCCGCACCTCCTGGAGAAAACGCCGGCCGTCCCGCAGGCCCTCGATATGGACCGCGATCGCCGTCGTGGTGTCGTTGCCGGCGAGATAGCGGATGAAATCGTGCATCTGGAGGCCGGCCTGGTTGCCCAGATCGACGACGTAGTCGAACCCGAAGCCCCGCTCGCTGCCTGGAAATGTCAGCGAGGTCGTCAGGTTGCCGCTCTGCGTCAACAGCGAGGTGGTGCCCGACCGGATAAAACCGGCCATGATCGCGTCGAGCCGCGCCGGCGCGCTGAAGTAGCCGAGCGTGTTGGGGCCGACCACCGGGATACCGGCTCTGGTCGCGTCGGCCACGAGTTCCTCCTGATGGGCCCGGCCGTCGTCGTCGCGCTCGGCGAAGCCGGCCGTGATGATCACGATGCTGCCGACCCGCTTCTCGACGCACTCCGCGATCGCGACGTTGGCAAGCCGCCGCGGCAGCATGATCATCGCCATGTCGATGTCACCGGGCAGGTCGCGCACACTGGCGTGGCAGGGCAGCCCGAGGATCGTGTCGGCATTGGGATTCACAAGATGGATCGTTCCCGGATACCCGCAACGCTGGGTGATCTCCAGGAGCGGATAGCCGAAGCTGTCGGGATCGCGGGAGATGCCCACCAGCGCGATCGCCCGGGGATGAAACAGGCGATGGATGGCAGCCAGGGTGGGATCGGCGTGGGTCACCGGGGCGGAGGCTGGGAGCGAAACTGGCATGGCTGGGAGAGGCATCCGAAGGCGACGGTCAAACCGGGGTGAAATGGGGCAGAGAGATGGCGGTTGTCACGGAGGTGAAGACAACCCGCACGGGCAGGCCCACCCGCACGTCCTCCGGGGCGACGCCCACGATGTTCGTCGGGAGCCGGGGCCCCTCGTCGAGCTCGACGAGGGCGTAGACGTAGGGGACGTCGGCCGCGAAGGCGGGATGAGCGGCCTGATGAATCGTCGTGTGACTGAGTACGGTGCCGCGGCCGGAAGACTCCACCCAGCGGAGGTCGGCGCCCAGGCAGCGATGACACACGAGCCGCGGGAACAACTGCCGCTGGCCGCAGGCCACGCATTCCTGGAACACCAGTCGTCCTGCCCGGGCGGCCTCCCAGAACGAAGCGGTCTCGGGACGGACGAGCGGCAGCGGCTTGGAGGTGGCGAAGGCGTTCATCGGAGATCATCCGCGAGGATCAGCGTGCATTCGTTGGCCATGGCGCCACCGTTGCCGTTCACGAGGCCCACGTGGGCGTCGGCCACCTGCAACTCGCCGGCGCGGCCCATCAGCTGGCGGGCCGCCTCCACCGTGTGCATCAAGTGGCAGGCGCCGTAGGGCTGGCCGCGGCCGAGCTGGCCGCCGTCGGTATTGACCGGGAGCGTGCCGCCGTGCCGCAGATCGTGGCCGCAGACGTAATCGGCTCCCTCCCCCGTGCCGCAGAGGCCGAGGTCTTCGAGCGTGACGATGACCGTGATCGTGTAACAGTCATAGAGCTCGAGAAAATCGACATCGGCGATGCCGATGCCCGCCATGCCGAGCGCGGCGGCGGCCGACCGTCGCACGGGGGACGTCGTCAGCGAGCCGGCGCCGCGACCGTGGGCGGGCGTCCACATGCCGCGGTCGATTCCGAATCCGCCGCCGAGCAGCCAGACCGGAGGCTGGCGGGCATCGCGGGCCCTGTCGGCGGCCGTGACGATGAGGGCGGACGCCCCGGTGCAGGGCATCACGATCTCCAGCTTGCGAAGCGGCGTGCAGATCATCCGGGAGCCGAGCACGTCGGCGGCCGTCAGCGGCTCGCGAAGGAGGGCGTTGGGAAAACGGGCGGCATGATGCCGGGCGTTGAGCACCACCTTCGCAAAGGCCTCCTCCGACGCGTTGGTCTCGTGCAGATAGCGCTGCTTGATGAGGGCATAGGCCGAGTTGTCGCCCATTGGGCCGAAGGGCGTGTCGAAGTCGTGCTCGAACTCGACGGTGCTTTCGACCGCGTGGGGATGGGGCGGGCCGGGGTCGGACACCGACCCGCCCACCAGGAGCACGGTGTGGCAGAGCCCCGCGTGAATGGCGGCCGCAGCGTGCAGCAGCCCCGCGTTGCCTGCCGCGCCACCGAAAAAGGGCGTGTCGAGAAACCGCAGGTCGAGTTGCAGGTATTCGGCGAAATCCATCGACCAGCTCGGCCCGTGGTCGAGCGGAGCGATTGCCACGAGGCCGTCGATCCGGCCCTTCTCGAGGCCGGCGTCCTCGATCGCAAGCCGGGCGGCGGTGATCTGTTCACCCCAGTGGGACCGGCCGGCCGAGTCCTTCGCCTTGGCGAACGACGTTTCGCCGTAGCCGACGATCGCGCAACTGCCGCGGAGACTCATGCCTCAGCCCGTTCCCTCTGTGAAGACCGCGGCCGCGGCTCAGCGGTTCAAGACCTTCCCGCCGTGCTCCCGTATCCAGTCGCGCATCCAGGGGGCGGTGGGCACGCCCTGATCGATCGTGGCGACGCCCAGGATCACGAGATCGGAGACGCGGCCCTCTTCGAGCCACTTCAGGCCGAGCCTGCACTGGTGCTCCATCAGTTCGAGGGGCACCGGCTTCCCCATATGGTACGTCGGATCGGATTTCTTCTTCTCCTCATCGATGCCGGCGTAGTCCCAGAGGTAGATGCCAAGCGCGATGCGACACCGCTTTGGCTTGATCGACTCCAGGAGCGTGAGGTTCTTCTCGAGATCCACGAGTTCGTAGCTCTTCCAGGTCCAAAAGACCAGCACGTCGAAGTGCTCGAGCGACTCGGCGAGTGGTGGTTCACAGTCGTGAAAGTCGGGATGCTTGGGGTCGA
Organism: uncultured Pirellulales bacterium; assembly: GCA_965662195.1. Lineage (GTDB taxonomy): Bacteria > Planctomycetota > Planctomycetia > Pirellulales > UBA1268 > UBA1268. The sequence continues at coordinate 11,683 of CBFIHA010000074.1, read as the reverse complement.
ACTCACGGCTGTAGATCGTCGTCCAGACTTCGAGCGGACGGCCGACGCTGTCGAGTTGCTGCCGCATCGCTTGCAACTCGTCGACTGTCATGGCCGGCACGCCGACTTTGACGCCATCGGCACGTTTCTTGGCGTCTTTGACGAAGTCATCGAGGTAGATGCCGGTGATGTTCGGATACTTCTTCGCCAGGGCCACGATGTCGGGAATCTCGGTGAGCCCGCCACGTCCACCCGACCCGACGGCCGCCCACAAGACTCGCTGCAGCGGTTCGAACGCGATGGCGTATTGCTCTTTCGTGGTCTTCGTCTTCCACGTCCGCTCTTGCCAAAACCTGGGCGGCCGGTTCCAGTCCTGGGTGATGAACATGAGGTTTGGCACGTCGAGCCAAAACGCCGCCTCGGCCGGCGTGATGCGGGAGCCGCCACGGTAGCCGGCGGCCTCGTAGTACAACCGCGGCCCATCGGCCGGCACGCCGAACAGCCACAAGTGATCACGGACGGTCTCGGCGGCCGACAGCGGCGCTGCCACTCCGATGACCAAGGCGAGCGAGGTAATAAGTGTTCGTTTCATGCGGATCACCATACACGAGCGGCCTGGACCAATCCGTGGTCGTTTTCGCTCACGCCGTTTTGCCGAACCGAAAAACGGCCATACTCGGTCCTACGCTGGCATTTCGGTGGTTGGTGACCTGCTTTGGACCACCTCCCCCGACGGAAAAGACTTTCCTCGTTAACGACGCTCTCGGAGCATGAAGGCATGGGCCATACACCAGATTCGATGAGACACGGGCATTTTCGCAAGCGGACCGAACCCGTCATTACGGTTTTGGGGACAGCAGCCGGCGCGGGCTTGATTGCTTTGATAAGTGGCTTGCTGCCTGCGTGGACCAGTGCCTGTAGCATCGATGGCTCGCACATGGTGATCGTTTCGCAGGGCAAGGCACAGGCCTTGGTGGTGATTCCGGACGACGCGCAGCCGATTGCCAAATATGCGGCGCGGGAACTGGTTGCACACATCACAAAAGCAACGGGGGTCGTTCTTGAAATCATGGAGGAGTCGATGGCCCCAAATGACACCATGGGGAGACTTTACGTCGGCGACACGCGACAGGCCAAATCGCTCGATATCAGGGCGGACCTTCTCGCTTCCGAAGAGGCGGTGATTCGGCGCAGAGGCGACGCGCTCTTCATTACCGGCCGTGACGGCCCGGGCGATCCCTTGGATGAAAACAATACGTACAGCGGAACCCTGTGGGGGGTCTATGAATACCTAGAACGCGAACTGGGCGTTCGCTGGCTATGGCCTGGTGAACTGGGCACCTATGTACCCGCACGCCAGGAATTGACGATTGGTGCCATCGACTGGCGGATCAAGCCGGCATTCTTGCGGCGTTTCGTCCGTCACCATTCAAGGAGCCTGGACGACACCGACCCGCCGCTGAGTTTTACGGCAGAGGAACTGGCGGCATATCGTGCTGACTTGGCTGTCTTCATGCGACGGCATCGCATGGGGAGGAGTGAAGGGCTGTTCGCGCCGTCCCCAAACGGGGTCAGGCCGTACGGGCATGCGTTCAGTCGTTGGTGGGCTGAAAACGGGGCGGAACATCCGGAATGGTTTCAGTTGGTCGATGGGAAAAGAGGCCCGGGAGGAGTCAACACATCGAGGGGAAAATACATGTCGATGTGCGTGTCGAATCCGGAGCTGCATGAGAAGATCATCGAGTGCTGGAAGCAGATCAGGGCACACGGCAGGGCGCATCCGCTATTACCCGGCTCCGGTCCGCACCATATCAACATCTGCGAGAGCGACGACGTTGGACTGTGTGAATGCGACGCCTGCAGAGCGTGGGATGGGCCGCAGCCGGCGATGAAGGATATCCCGGCGGAATATCGCGGTGCCTACACGCCCTTCAATGCGTCGAACCGATATGCTCGGTTCGCTCGTGAAATCCATCGACGGGCGGCGGACATCGACCCCGCAGTAAAGGTATACGCGTATGCCTATCTCAACTACTGCGTCGCGCCAGACCCCGGCATACGCTTGAACGCGAATATCATCATCGGGTTTTGCCCGTGGTTGTTGGGAAATCCATCCACCGGTCGGTCCTGGTGGCCTCTGTCTGAGGCAGGATGGCTGCCACGCGGTGCGTCCCTGCAGGAGTGGGAGGAGGAGCAATGCCGAAAGTGGACAGAGAGCGGAGCTTCACTGTTCTATCGACCCAATTGGTTCCTCACGGGGTATGCCATGCCACACGTGTTTCCCGGACAGGTAGCCGAGTTATTTTCGTCCATGAGCCGGACCAGGGTGATTGGAACCGACATTGGTGGCATCAACTCGCAGTGGGCCACCCAGGGATCCAACCTTTACATCTTGACGCGACTCCACACCCACCCAGACCGGACGGCTGAGGATATTTTGGACGAGTATTATCAGGCGTTTGGATCGGCTTCGAATCATATCGAGGAGTATTTCGATTATTGGGAGGAGCATTGCCGAAGGCAGTTTGTGGAGAACAGAATCAAGCAGCCCGGCTATGACCAATATTACTTGCGTGGCTTGGACACATATGATGCTTTCCCGCCCGAGTGCTTCGACCCGGCGGAAAAGATACTCCAGGAGGCGCTGGAAGCCGCTCGGCGGGATCCGCATCCCGAATATGCCGAACGTGTCCTGTTTCTCACGAAGGGCTTGGAACACGCCAAACTGTGCGTGGAGTTTGCGGCAGTGCATGGCAGTGAGGAATACTATCAGGCTCGGACTGCGGCCCTGGGTACAGATAGCCGTCGTGCAATCCTCGAGATGCTCAGCGAATTCAGGCGGCGAACGATGAAGAGCGGCTTTGTGATCGCCGATTTCACATGGAATGCTTTCGCGGAAGTCAGGGCGATGCAGGGAGCAGCCAAGCGGCCCGACAAGGACGCACAGCGCACGGTGAATGCAGGGGAATCTCGGTAGAGAGCCGAGAACGCGTGCCGGCAGAGGGCTGTGTGGCGTGGTTGCCAGGAGACTGTCCTGCACCCGCTGATGGCAGGTCGCCTCAACCAATCAGGCGAGGATTTCGGTCACGACACGCTGCGGCTCGACACCCGTCAGCCGCTGATCCAGCCCCTGAAACTTGAATGTGAACCGCTCGTGATCGATCCCCATCAGGTGGAGGATCGTGGCGTTGATGTCGTTGACGTGAACCGGGTTTTCCACGACGTTGTAGCTGAAGTCATCGGTTTCGCCGTAGGAAATGCCCCCCTTCGTACCGCCGCCCGCCATCCACATGCAGGAGTTGCGGGGGTGATGATCGCGGCCGTAGTTGTCTTTCGTGAGGGTGCCCTGCGAGTAGACCGTGCGGCCAAACTCGCCCCCCCACACCACGAGCGTGTCGTCGAGCAGGCCGCGGTCACGGAGATCCTGAATCAGCGCCGCCGTCGCCTGGTCGGTATCGAGGCACTGGGCGGCAAGATCCTTCGGCAGGTTGCTATGCTGATCCCATCCGCGATGGAGGATCTGCACCACCCGCGTACCCCGCTCGACGAGCCGTCGGGCGAGGAGCAGGCTGTGGGTGAACGAGCCCGATTTCTTCACGTCGTCGCCATACATCGCGAGCGTGGCTTCGCTCTCGCCGGAAAGATCGACCAACTCCGGCACGCTGGCCTGCATCCGGAAGGCCATCTCGTATTGGGCGATGCGGGTCTGGGTCTCCGGGTCGGCATAGCGTTCGAAGCCGCGGGCATTGAGCGCCCCGAGCGCATCGAGCATCCGCCGCCGGCTGGTGCGCGTCACGCCGGCCGGATTCTGGAGGTAGAGCACCGGGTCGCCCGACCCGCGCAGCGCCACGCCGGTATGCCGGCTGGGCAGGAAACCGCTCGACCACATCCGTGTGAAGAGAGCCTGGCCGGGATTGATGTCGGGCAGGGGCGTGAAGACGACAAACGACGGCAAATCGTCGCTCTCGCTGCCCAGGCCGTAGGAGAGCCAGCTGCCGAGGCTGGCCTTGCCGGGCACCTCGCTGCCGGTCATCACAAACGTGCAGGCCGGGTCGTGGTTGATGGCGTTGGTGTGCACCGTTTTGACCAGCGCGATCTCATCGACGATCTTCGCCGTGTGGGGCAGCAGCTCCGTGCAGATCCAGCGGCCGCACTCCCCCACCTGCTCAAACTTGAACTTGGACGGCGCGATCGGAAACCGGGCCTGCCCGCTGGTCATCGTGGTGAGCCGCTGCTCGCCGCGGACGCTCAACGGGATGTCCTTGTCGAAATACTCGGCCAGCTTCGGCTTGTAGTCCCAGAGGTCGATCTGGGAGGGGCCGCCGCCGAGAAAGATGTAGATCACGCTCTTCGCGCGGGGAGCGTGGTGCGGCAGCCCCGACAGCGCGGGGTGAACGAGACCGGCGTCGGCACGCGGCCCCTTGCCGGCCGCCTCGATGGCGCTGGCGTGGCTCCGCGAATCGAGGAGCGAGAGGGCCGTCGCTCCCACACTCACGCCCGCATTTCGCAGAAACGCGCGACGGGCCATCGCGGTGCGGACCGCTTCCAGATCATCCGGCACAAACGTCATGGCGTCAGTTCCGTGTGAGGGTTTCGTCGAGGTTCAAAAGGGTGTTGGCGACGAGCGTCCAGGCAGCCAATTCGACCGGCTCGACATGCTTCGGCGATTGCGACTCCCCATGTCTGATCAAGGCTGTCGCCGCTGCGGGATCGGCCGCATAGTCTTGCCGATGAGCAACCAGCGACTTCGCCACCATGTCGCGCTCGCCGGGCTCTGCGTCGCGGGCCAGCACCGTGCGAAAGAGCCAGTCGATCCGGCCGGCGTCGTCTGAGGCGCTCGCTGCGAGCGTGCGGGCGGCGAGGCTGCGGGCGGCTTCCACGTGCTGCACGTCGTTCATGAGTTGCAGGGCCTGCAGAGGAGTATTGCTCCGCTCGCGGCGGGCGCAGAAGTCCTCACGGCTGGGGCCGTCGAAATTCGACATGAAGGGGGGCGGCGCCGTTCGCTTGAGAAAGGTGTAGAGACTGCGGCGATAGAGATTGTCGCCGGAGTCGCGGTGATACGTCTTGGTGTTGGATTCGCTGAAGGCCACCGGCTCCCAGATGTTGTCGGGCTGATACGGCTTCGTGCCCCGCCCGCCCATCGTCGGCACGAGGAGCCCCGACACAAACAACGCCTGATCACGGATCTGCTCGGCGTCGAGGCGGATCCGCGGGCCACGGGCGAGGAGCCGATTCTCCGGATCGCGGGCGAGATGCTGCGGCTGCACGGTGCTGTCGCGGCGGAAGGCGGCGCTGGTGACCAGCAGCCGCACGATATGGCGGGTATCCCAGCCGGAGTCGCGATATTCGGCTGCCAGCCAGTCGAGCAACTCGGGATGGCTCGGCGGCTCGCCCTGCAGGCCGAAGTCTTCATGGGTCTTGACGAGGCCGACGCCGAAAAACTGCTGCCACAGCCGGTTGGCGGCCACCCGGGCCGTGAGGGGATGGGCGGGCGCCACCAGCCACTTTGCGAGATCGAGCCGCGACGGGGTCTGGCCCTCCGGCACCTCCAGCGGTGGCAGGAAGGCGGGCGTGCCGCGGGTCACCTTGTCGCCGGGCCTGTCGTAGGCGCCGCGTTCCATCACAAAGGTTTCGCGCAGCTGCGGCAGGTCATGGAACACCAGCGTGCGGGGAATCAAATCGTCGATGCCATCGCGAATCTTGCGCACGGCATCCCACTCGACGACCACGGTTGCGAGTTGATCGGGGGGTGTGGTCCATTCATGCGTCATCCAATAACGTCTCAGCCGCGCGACATCAGCCGGATCGGTCGTCTTCTCACGGCCCTGCTGCACGATCGAGCGCAGCGCGTCGGGAATGTCACCCAGGCGATCAGCTGACAAGGCCGCCTTCTGCTTCCACCACGCGATGAAGGACTGGCCAGGATCGGTCGCGGCGTCGTTTGGAGAGGAGATCCCCAAGGCATCCCAGCGGGCATGCCCCGGCCCCTGGGCGATGGCGATCGCCGTCATCCGGGTCGTGGGCTGGATACCCAGGCGAGAGGTGTTGATGGCGAGCCGTGTCCAGCCGCCGGCTTTGGGCAGCGGCCCGGCATGCACGAGCCCCGTATGGTCCGTCTTGCGAGTATCGGTGAAGGGGACATCACTCCAATCACCCCACACAACCCCGTGCTTCCAGCTGCTCGTTCGCACCTGCAGCATCACCGCTTCCGGAGGATCGACCGGATCGAGCCAGACATGCACAAACAGTTCGCTCTTCGCCGGCGCGGTGAGCGTCTTGTCGCCAGCCGCCACAGCCACCTGTACCGGCATCGCCGCCTTGATGTCGAGGCAGTGCTCACCCTCGTAGACCGGCGACTCGGACGCGCCGGGGATCCACCGAATGGAGCCCCCCGGGCTCGTCCGCGGCGTGGCATTTTCCGGCCAGCCATCGGCCAACCAGAGGGTCTCGCGGCGGCCGTCGGGCGACGAGGCGTCGGCCGGATCGACATACATCGCCGCCGCCACTGCCTCATCGAGCGTTTTTTCAAGGGGTGCCAGTTCTCGATTCATCGCGGCGAGCAGGTCTTCCTGGGCCTTCGTCTTCACCTGCAGCGTCGGTGCGGTGCGGCGGGTATTGCCATCGAAACCAGGATCCGCCGCCGAGTTGAAGAAGGCATAGAGCGAATAAAACTCCCGATGCGATATAGGGTCAAACTTGTGGCTGTGGCAGACGGCGCACTGGGCCGTGAGCCCCATGAAGGCGTTGGTCATCGTCGACGTGCGATCGACGGCGTAGCGGAAGAGCAGCTCCTCGTTGATCGATCCACCCTCGCTGGTGGTGACATTGCAACGGGAGAAGCCGGTGGCGATATTCTGGTCTACCGTGGCATCGGGCAGCAGGTCGCCGGCGATTTGCCACACCGTGAACTCGTCGAAGGGTAGATTTTCGTTGAACGCCTTCACGACCCAGTCGCGGTAGAGCCACATCTCCCGCTCGTTGTCGAAGTGGAGGCCGTGGGTGTCTGCATAGCGGGCCTGATCAAGCCAGTGCCGAGCCATCTCCTCGCCGTGGTGGGGGCTCGCCAGCAGACGAGCGACGAGCTTTTCATATGCTTCAGGCGATGCATCGGCCGCGAACGCCGCCACCTCTTCAGATGATGGCGGCAGGCCGGTGAGAGCAAATGACAGCCGGCGAATCAGTGTGGGTCGATCGGCCTCGACATTGATCGGCACGCCTGCCTGGCTGCTGGCGGCATCCAAAAACCGATCGATGGCGTGGGCGCGCTCCGCCGCCGTGGCGGGCGGCTCGACACCAGCCGCCGGAAGCGGCGGCCGCTTGATCGCCCGAAATGACCAGTGCTGCTCATACGGCGCTCCCGCCGCGATCCAGCGTTTGAGGAGGTCTTTCTGCTCGGCCGAGAGCGTTTTGTGGGACCGCGGCGGCGGCATGATGACATCGGGATCGGTGGCCTCGATGCGGGCCAGCATCTCGCTCGCGGCTGGATCGCCGGCCACGATCGCCCGCAATCCGCTGTCGAGCTCGCGGGTGGCCTCTGCTGCGGAATCAAGCCGCAACCCGGCCTCCTGCTGGCCGGGACCGTGGCAGGCATAGCAATTTTCGGAGAGCAGCGGCCGGATGTCGCGGTCAAACCGCAACGAACCGGCGGCCTCGGTGGCCAGCGCCGGAAGGGCCGCGGCCAGATAACCGGCAGCGAACACAACGCAGATGCAGAAGCCGGCAGAACGAGACAGGATGAAGCAGCAACGCATGGGGCACCTGGTGAAAGAATCCCGCAGCGGTCGTGTCCAAGCCAATACGTGTCCTCTCGAGCAGCCTGCAGGAGGCTGGCATCCCAAATCACCACACGTGGTCGCGGAAGGTCTCGGTCGCCGTCCGGCCGCGCCGCTCCTCCGTAATTGCCATACCATACATGACCGAAATGGGCCAATTCGTGGTCGCTTTAGATCAAGTCCACGAAAAGCTATTGTGGCTGTCGATACAGCCCGGGTGTCGTCCCGAGCCGCGCACGGAAGACGGCGCCCATCCGTTGCTGCGTGCCGAAGCCGGTCGCCCGCGCGATGTGGGCGATCGACAGATCGCTGTCGTGCAGAAGCCGAATCGCCCGGCTCAGCCGCTCGCGGAGAATTTGATCCATGACCGAACGGCCCAAATAGCGACGAAACCGCCGCTTCAAATCACTGAGAGACAGCTGGGCGTGATCGGCCACCTCGCTCACACGCACGCCCGTGCAGGCCCGCTCGCGGATGAACCGGACTGCCGCTGCGGTATCGGGATCCTCAACGGCGATTACGTCGGTCGACTGCCGGGTCACGATTCCTGCCGGCGGGAACAGGGTCGGTGCCTGCGGTGCCACACCGCCCCCCATCATTCGATCGAGCAGGCGGGCCGCTTCATAGCCAATCCGCCGATAGCCGGGCACGAGGCTCGACAACGGCGGACTACAAAACCCGCAGAGGATGTCGTCGTTGCCGCAGCCAAGAATCGCCACATCGTCGGGCACCACGGCACCGATCCGGCTGCATGCGTCGAGCACCCGCTGGCCAACGGTGTCGCTGGTGGCCGTGATGGCCACCGGCTTGGGCAGCTGGCGGAGCCAAGCCGCGAGCCGATCCTGGTCGGCGTCCCACGACCGGCGGGCGCGGGCGAGAACGGGAAGTTCATACACGTCGCAGGAGTGGCCGGCCGCGGCAACGGCACCGACAAAAGCCGCCTGTGCCCGCCGCGACCAGTTGGAGCGCACGCCACAGTGGCCAAACTGCTGAAACCCCCGCTCGAGCAGATACTGGGCGGCGAGCTGTCCGATCGCCTGATCGTCGGGATGCACCACAGGTAGCCGCGGATCGGGCGACTCTCCCAGCATGTCAACCACCGGCAGGCCGGTCTTGAGCACGGCCTCCTTCAGGCGGCGGCTACACACGCGAGCGATGATGCCGTCGCCACGCCACGAGGCGAGCCACGCCGGCACAGGCTCATACAGCCCCCGGGGCTCCGTGCAGAGCGACCAGGGGCCGTGCCGCCGGGCGTAGTCGGCGATGCCGGAAAACATGCCCCGGCCCGCGGCAAAAGATGACTCCACGATCAAGGCCACCCGCCGCACGGCCTTGTGGCCGTGTACGTGCAGCGCGGGAGACTCGTGCCGGATCTTCCGAGACATCGATCAGCTCCATGACCTTGCTGGGATGCCCTCACTCTACCGTGATCGTCAATCCGGCGCAGAGCGGCTCCCCTGCCTCGAGGATCCGCCAGCCCCGGGCCGGTAGAAACGGCGGCGCATCGGGCACGACGGTCCAAGGCTCGATGCACACGGCCTGCCGATGGGGCGGCGTGTAGACGACACATGCCGTGAACACGGGATCAAATCGCAACGCAATCGCACCGCCGGCGGGATCGACAAGCTTCGTAGAGACGCGGCCATCGGTCGCCACCAAATCGACAAACACGTCATCCAACTCCGTGTCGCCCACGGGCACCGCGCCCGGAAAGGCCAGCCGCACCGCGGCGGGTACAGGGCTGCCGATCGCCCGCCCCTCGGAGAGCGGCTGCCACGACCTGGCCGGCACGTCGATCAGGCAGGCTCGGCGATCTCCGTCAGGCACGACTGGCAGAGGGAAATAGGGATGCGCGCCGAGCCCCGCCGGCATGGCGGCCAACGGCTCGAGACGAAGGTCGAGAGAAAGGCTTGCTGCGGCGAGGGACCAGGTGGCCGTGAGGCGGAAGTCCGCCGGCCAGGCGTCGCGAAGATCGGCAGCGTCGCGCGAGAGCAGAAACTCGAGCGCGATCCGGTCGGCCACACGGTCGATCACCCGCCACGGCCGATCATGCACGAACCCATGAATCGGCAGCTCCGCCCCCGGAGGCGTGGGCACGGTAAATGGGCGGCCGCGAAACTCGCATCGACCGGCGTGCAGCCGCCCTGCGAAGGGGCAAAGAATCGGGATGCCCCCCGCGAAGCCCGCCACGGCCGGCGTGCCGTAGCCAGGCGGCGCCCAGACCACCTGGCGGGCAACACCGTCGCGCACGAGGGTGGCCGACGCACAGGCCGCGCCGCGGTCGGGCAGGATGTCGGCCGTCGCCGCGGTGACCGGGCAGGTGAGCCGCACGACGCGGGGAAGCGATGAAGGCATGACGATGACGAAAAGGGGAGAGAGGGAGATAAAAACGTTTGCATGCCGGAACGGACGAGCATGATACGATCCGCACGTCGTGAAGTGTTGCAGGCGAATGTGACCAGGGAGTCGGAGCATGATCGCAGAGCGGGTGTGTCGGTGGGGCATTCTGGGTGCGGCCGGGATCGCCCGGAAAAATTGGCAGGCAATCCGCCACGCGGGCAACGCCGCGCTCGTGGCGGTTGCCAGCCGCGACGTGGCCCGGACTCACGAGTTCATCACCGACTGCCAGGCCCGGGTGCCGCACCCGATGGTGCCGGCGGTGGCGGAGTCGTACGACGCCCTGCTCGCCCGAGACGATGTCGATGCGGTCTACCTGCCGCTTCGCACCGGGGTGCGGGCCGAATGGGCCGTGAAGGCGGCGGAGCGGGGCAAGCATGTGCTCATCGAGAAGCCCTGCGGCACGAGCGTGACCGAACTCGAGCGGATCATCGCCGCCTGCCGACAGGCAGGGGTGCAGTTCATGGATGGCACGATGTTTTTGCACAGCCGGCGGCTGGAGGCGATGTGGGCCTGTCTCGACTCGACCGCCGCCGATGGCGTCGGCGAGATCCGCCGGATCGTCTCGCAGTTCAGCTTCCGGGGCGACGATGACTTTTTGGCCGACGAGTCGCTGCGGTCGTTCGCCGCCACCGAGCCGCTCGGCTGCCTCGGCGATCTCGGCTGGTATCCGATCGCATTCGTGCTCTGGGCCCTTGCGCCGCGGATGCCCGACGAAGTCCACGGGCGGATCATCGCGGCCGTCGAGTCACCGCGGACAGGAGCGCCGATGCCGGTCGAGTTTGCCGGGGAACTCGTGTTTCGGGATCCGCCAGCGGTGACGGCGTCGTTCTTCTGCTCGTTTCTCGTCGAGCACCAGCAGTGGGTGCACGTGAGCGGCACCCGCGGCAGCCTGCGGATCGACGATTTTGTGCTGCCGTATGCGGGGAACGAGACGGCCTTCACGCTGTCGCAGCCCACCTTCACGCTCGACGGCTGCGACTTCCGCATGGAACGGCACGACCGCGTCGCCACCGTCGCCGAGGAGGCCTTCGGTCACCCGTCGGCCCAGGAGGCCCGAATGTTTCACGCCTTTTCGGCACTCGTGCTTTCAGACCAGCGCGACGATCGCTGGCCGCAGGCGTCGCTCGCGACGCAGCAGGTGATGATGGCCTGCCTCGAGGCTGCCTGAGCCATTTTCACAAGTTGGTGTGCTCGCATTTCATGGGCTGCGAGCCGCTGGCCTCGCGTGAACGCCCGCCCCGGCGGCCGGCCGCCACCGGCGGAGCACGTGATCCCAGGCTCTGAGCGGTAGAAGTCGAGTTTGGTTGGGCGGAGGACAGCCGCCGATTTCGCAGCCAAGAAGGAGCTGCGGTGGTGAAGTCCTGCATCCACTATAACGGATGGCATGGACGCCACCCCCGCGGCCGAGACACCGGCCCACCCATCGCTCGATGACCGCATCGAGATCGGACTGCAACAGGCGAAAGAACTCCCTGTCGAAGAGCTCGGCGAAGGATAGGACGGTCAACGGCACTTTCACAAGCATCTCGCCC
>CBFIHA010000073.1:0-18513 GCA_965662195.1 uncultured Pirellulales bacterium | reverse complement strand
CCCACCTTTGCAGATTGGCCGCCGGTTTGGGCCTGATCTCAGCTCGCTTCGATCAGGCCCACGCCGGATGTACGGAAAAAATGTTGCTCTTACCATTGGGGGGGGGCGGCAATGGCGATAGACAAAAAACGGCAACTCATGGCCCCTTGGGGGAAAGCCGACGGAGATCCACGGGTGGCATCGACGCTCAACGAGTCACTGGCAGCCGGCGACCCGGCTGCCTTCGCTACCCTCTACGACCGGCTCGCCGGCCGGCTCTTCAACACCGCCTTGATGATGACCACCTCGACCGCCGACGCCGAAGACATCGTGCACGACGTGTTTGTCGAGCTGGCCCGCCACCGCACCCGGCTGGCGTCCGTCGCCGACCTTGAGGCCTATGTGTTTACGATGCTGCGGCATGCGGTCAGCAGGCGACGACGGCGGGCGGCGATGGTGCGCGGAGCGATGATGGCGATTGGCCAGCAGCGGGAATCCGATGGCCGTAACATCACACCGCCGGCCACGATGCCAGACGAACAGCTGCAGGCTGCCATGGCGACGCTTCCTGACGCCCAGCGAGAAGTCGTAGCTCTTAAGTTTCAGGGCGGCCTTACGTTCGCCGAAATTGCTGTGGCCATGGGCACGAGCCTCAACACCGCGGCCAGTCGCTATCGCTACGCGATTGACAAACTCCGCACTCTATTGAACACGGAGGAGGCTTCCTGATGACTCACCTGAAAATGCATGTTCCCGATGACGACGACCGATCCATCGAGGCCCGGCTCGGCAGAAGCGCGATCCGAAAACCACCGTCCTCCCTGCGGCGTCGAGTGTTGGTGGCAATCGATACTGTGCTGGCCGAGCCGCCAGCTGACGAAATCACCGCCGGAGCAGAGTGGTCGCTCCTCGGAACCGCCGCGGCGGCGGCACTTCTCGTGGCCGCGTGGGGCGGAAGCCTCGGGCTCGGCCGATCGGTTGCCGACCATGCCGCCATTCAGCCACGCTCATTGACCGAACGCATGGCCGCTGCCGAGATTCCCTTTGAATCATTCGCCCAACCATCAACAGAACCGCGGAGCTTCCGATGATCCACCTTGCCTTTTTCATCGCTGTCGTGGCCGCCGCCCTCTTCTGGTCTGCCACGATGACCGCGGCTGCAGCCCGTGTGCAACGGCCGTGGCTGCAGCGGCTCCTGATCACATTGGCTGTCATCGCTCCGGTTCTCGCCCTGCTGCCGTGGTTGGCCCTGAGCTTCATGCTGGCCTTCGCCGCGGAGCTCCAAGTCAACTGGTTTGGCCCGGTACTCACCGCGTTCCTGTCGGCCCTGATTGGTGGTGCATGGATTTCGCGGGTCGGGATACGGCCGGGAGCCGATGGTTTGGCGACCCGGCCGGCGGCCCGCTGGCCGCTGGTGGGGCTCGTGGCCGCATTCCTGATTGCGAAGGTGGTGGCTGGGGGGACGCTGCTGACCCTCGACAGTGGGATCACGGCCCGCGCTGCTGGCATGAAGGCCGAGGCCGCTGAACTCATCCGGAGCAATCTGCCGCCCTTGGTTACTGACGCTGCCAATGCGGCTTTGCTCTATCGAGCGGCGTTCTCTGCCCTTGAGGGTGATCCGGCGGCAGTTGATCAGGATTCACCCCTCCGCGACTCGTCGACTGTCGACGTGCAGAATTCTGCTGTCGCCGATCTCCTGGCCCGGCACAGAGAGACGATCTCACTTCTACACGCAGCTTCCCGCCGTGAGGTCTGTCGCTTCCCTCGTGATTGGACGCGACCATCCCTCGACATGACGCTCCCGGAGATTCAGTCGATTCGCCAGGCCTCCCGGCTGGTGCAACTTGCCGCCCGGCGCAGTGCGTCCACGGGTGATGTGGCAGGTGCACTCGACGCTCTTACCGTGCTTCACAGGTTGAGTCAGCATGCGGCCGCCGAGCCAATTCTGATCAGTGGTCTGGTTGGGCTCGCCATCGACACCATGGCGCTGGACACGCTCGTCCAAGTACTGCCAAAGCTCACACCGTCCGATCTCGCTCGGCTCGACGACCCTGCTATCCGCGACCTCGTGCATATGGTGCCTTCGTTTGAGCGGCACTTCTTTGGTGAGGAGGCGTTTGGGGAAATGTTTTTTGCCTCTTTTTGTGATGGCCTCTCGGCGCTGGACTCGATTGTTCTGCTGGCTGGCATGGAATCCTCTGCCCCATCGCTGGGCCTCTTCAGCGGCCCACTCATCCTGGCGACGGACCCGATGTATCGGGTTTTTTTTCTGCCGGAGGATTTGCGGTCCTACCGTGCTACCCTGCGTGCCTACCAGCAGCTGCTCACGCTGCCGAAGCCATATTCCGAAAGGATTGGCGAGGCCAAGGCGATCGAAGACCGTCTCAACATCAGTCGTCGCGGCATCGTGACCCGGCTCCTTGCTCCCGCTCTCTCCGGCTGTATCCGCAGTAGCGTGCGTTCGCAGGCGCTCCATCGAGCGGCAGCCGTTGCCGTGGCAGCGACCCGTCATCGAATCGAGAAGGGCAGCCTGCCGGGAGCGTTCGACGATCTCGTGCCCGCATTTCTACCGCTTGAGCCGGCCGATCCCTTTGCGGGCAACGAACAGCTCCTTCTGAAACAGACCGACGGGGCCCTCCTCATCTACTCCGTCGGCCCCGACGGCAACGACGATGGTGGCCCAATGCCGCCGGGCACGGATCCGGCTGCCGGCAGCGACGACGTCGGCCTGCGGCTCCCTCAGTCATCCCCGCGAACGCAGTAGAGCACCTCGCCGGTGCGGACGAGCAGGCTGTCAGGCACGGCGGCCACGCCGCATCATTGGTATGCCCTGTACTGCATCCACGCGGCCCAGGCCGGCTACCGGCTCGTTCGCGCCGCCAGCCTCGGCAGGATCAGCCGCGTGATCGCCCCCAACTACACCAGCCCCATGGCCCCCGACCTCCCTGCAGAGCCGGTGGCCGAGGGCCTCGATTGGGAGCGGTGGTGCGGCCCGGCTGACGCTGGAGCGTGGCCCGTTCAAAAAAAAAAAAGGTGCCAGCCACCAAATTTGGGTAATTTGACACCACTCGATGGTGAAGTGTATACATACGTCCATGCCTCGACCAAATCGCATCGCTCCGGGTGGGTTGCCTTTTCACGTGCTGAATAGAGCCGTTGGGCGCCGGAAAGTGTTTGAGTCGTCCGCTGACTATCTGGCATTTGTCGATGCCGTTGGTGAGACATTACGGACTCGGCCGATGAGAATCTGTAGCTATTGTGTGATGCCAAACCACTGGCACATGGTGCTCTGGCCAGAGCGCGACGGCGAGCTTTCGGCTTTTGTCCAGCACCTCACCAATCTCCACGTGAAGCGTTGGAAATTCGCCCACGGGGAAGTCGGGTACGGCCATCTTTACCAGGGGCGGTTCAAGTCGTTTCCGATTCAGACGGAGCATTATTTTCTGACGGTTGTCCGATACGTGGAGCGTAACGCCCTGCGTGCGAACTTGGTGACGCGGGCAGAGGATTGGCCGTGGTCGAGCCTAGGGCAGCGATCTTCCGCGGTTCCGGTGCCGCTGTCGGCCTGGCCGGCGGCTTTTTTCGCAGAACGCCACAGTCATGCATGGATGGACTGGGTGAATCGTCCGCAGACCGAGGGAGAGCTGGCCAATGTGCGGCTTTGCACCAATCGCGGCCGGCCGTTCGGTGATGACAAATGGGTCAGGCAGGTCGCAGTTCGACTCAATCTTGGCACGACGCTCAAGCCGAGGGGCCGACCTCGCCGAATCGAAGCAAAGTTCCAGGGCTGATGAAGATCAAGCGTCAGTCTCGCGCCGGAAAGGGTGCAGCCAACGAGCACATGCACCAATCGCTTGGAAAGAGCTTCTTGCAGCGTGACCCATTTTCCCTCAGCCACCAGCGGGCCCTTTGCAGCTTGCCCAAATTTGGTGGCTGGCACCTTTTTCTTAGGCGTCGCTCGAATCAGCTGCACGATAGCGACTGGCCTGGAGGCGGTCGATTGTCTGCTGGAGGTGAGCGATGTAGCCGTGAACGTCGAGATGCCCAGGTTCGGGCTCGCCTCGGGCGGTGTAGAGCCAGCCCCGCTCGTAGGGATCAGCGTGAGTCAGGCAGGCTTCACTGGTAAGCAGCGGGTTACGGATGCCAAACCTGCCCTCAACCACCGAGAACAGATCGCTAACCGCCTTGAAGCCTTCGACAGTACCGAGCCGGCTACCGGGGCTGATGACCTCGCCCGGCTCAATCTCCAGCACCATTTCAACGAGTTCACCAAGCATGCGGGTGGCGAACTTGGTGAAGCCGACCCGCCAGAAGCCGCCCTGCCCTGTTGGCGACTGCTCGGTCTGTGGCTGTTCACTGTTGGCTTCCGGTGCCGGGAGCAGCCAGAAGTGTGATGGCGTGTAGCGATAGTCAACCGGCAGCCGGGCGGTGAAATGGGCGTGCCGAAAGCGGATGGTCTGCATGGCGTGATTGCCACAGGTGCACGGGACTGGCGGTGGAACCGCTCGGGGCAGTGCCGCCAGCAGCGGGAGACAAGAACCGACTACCTCGCAATCGTATCCGATGCGTGCGAGCGGGGCATTCGGCAAGCCGGTATGGACTGGCTGAAAATGGGCGTTCCGCATCCCCCTCAAATGGCCTGCAGACTGGCTTGGGAAATGCGGGCTGGGGAACCTTCTGACGTCCCGAATCTGGTTTTTAGCATGATGGCCGCTTCCCGACGCTTGCCGGAGGGCTGTTGGCCGTTCGCTCTTGAGGAGACCACCGGTTTCGGAACGGATGATGCCCCTCGTCCTGCGGAAACTGCCCGCCAAGCACCCCCAACCGTCTCGTGCCACACGACGCAACCAGCCACTCCAGCCGACAGATCTTCACAGACTGCGATTATGCCCGCAAAATTCCGTCCTCCGGCGAAAGACTTTTTGAGGCCCTAAAAGCCGGCCAGCCCGGCTTCACTGGTTGTTTGCGCGGCAATCGTCATAATGAATGGATCTGACAGGGTACGAGGACCGTACTAGCAGCAGAGGAGGAGGCCTGAGCCATGATTCTCTTGCCGGAGGTGACGTCGAACCGCGGTGGCATGGTTGCATCCAGCGGCCGTGGTATTCCCGGTGCCCATCGGTGGGAAGTGATCGCCGACGTGGTGATCGCTGAACTTGAGCGGGTGCTTCCTTCCTCCAGTCGCCGGCCGCTCTCGATGGGATCGAATCTGGAGGCGGCCGGCATCGACGCGGGACGGCTGGCCGATGCGATTGCCCGGCTCGAGGGTCGCTACGTGATGCGGTTTCACGAGGACTGGCTGACAGATGTTCGGACCTGTCAGGATCTCGTTGATTGCGTGGCCGAACGGATGTTCGATGCGGTCGATCGAACCGAGAGTCGGTCGCCTGCCCAGCACCCTGCCCTGTGGAATACCTCGCGGGCCACGACCCTGACGATCGCCGCGGCCGAATCCTCGGAGCCGCGGGACATTGCTGATTTGTTTCCCGAGGTGGCGGCACTTGAGAAGCGGCTGGCCGACCTGAGGCAGGTGGGCCTTGCCAATCCGTTTCGGCTCGCCAATGAGTCAGTGCGGGGCCGGACGGCCCGGATCGCCGGCCGTGAGGTCGTGAGCTTCACGAGCTTCGATTACCTCGGCCTCGCCGCCCATCCTGACGTCACCAGGGCGGCCAAGGAGGCGATCGACCGCTTCGGGACCAGTGGCTCGGCCAGCCGGATGGTGGGCGGCAACACGATCGTGCACGACCAGCTTGATGCCGAGCTGGCCGCATTCCTCGGGGTGGAACGAGCGACGGTGTTTCCCTGCGGGTACGGCACCAACGCCTCGGTCTTTACGCACCTGTTCGGCGAGGGCGATCTGATCCTCTACGACGAACTGGCCCACAACAGCATCGTCCAGGGGGCGACAGCATCGGCGGCAGCCCGCCGGAGCTTCCGCCACAACGATCACGAGCAGCTCGACGGGCTCTTGCGTGACATCCGCGGCCGCTACCGCCGGGTGGTGGTGGCGATCGAGGGTGTCTACAGCATGGACGGCGACTATCCCGACCTGCCCCGGTTCATCGACGTCAAGCGACGGCACGACGCGCTGCTCTACTGCGACGAGGCTCATTCGCTCGGTACGCTTGGCGCCGGCGGCCGGGGCATCTGCGAGCACTTTGGTGTCAACCCGGCGGAAGGCGACCTCTGGATGGGCACGATCAGCAAGGCACTCGGATCGGGCGGCGGCTACCTAGCCGGTGCGGCCCGGCTGGTCGACTATCTGGGCCTGACGACGCCCGCCTTTGTCTTCTCGACAGCCTGCTCGCCCCCGAACGCCGCGGCAGCGCTCGAGGCGGTGCGGGTGATCCGCCGGGAGCCGTGGCGGGTGACCCGGCTGCGGGAACGGGCCGAGTTGTTTCTCAAGTTTGCAGCCGACGTCGGACTCGACACCGGTGCCAGCGGCGACACTCCGGTGGTGCCGGTGATCGTTGGCAGTTCCCAGCGGGCCCTGGCCGTTTCGCAGCGGCTCCTCGAGGTCGGAATCAACGCCCGGCCGATCCTCTACCCGGCCGTCCGCGAGTCGCAGGCCCGGATTCGGTTCTTCCTTACCAGTGAGCACAGCGAAGAGCAGATCGCGGCCGCAGTGGACGCTGTCGCCGAAGCGATCGCCGCCACTGACTGAGCCCTCCGCAGGCCGATTCCTCCGCAGCCTGAAATCACCTGATCGCAGGCTGGGAATCTATCCGCGAACGGACAGCTTGTCCCTGCCATGCTGCGCCAAAGCCGTGGCCGTGCTGGCGTCACTCAGCGAATGACATCAAAAGCTTGTCAATGATCGGTTTTGATTTGTTCTCAGTGGAATCGGTCAGCCGCATTTCAATCTGAAAACCGTAGCCAGCCGGTAGCGTGGTGAGATCGAGTGCTGCCGGTGTTTTTGCTATCTGCTTCGAAAAGCCGGGGATGAAGTCGTAGGTCTCTTTGATTTTCGTCCAACTGGTCCAGTGATCGACCTGCCCGTCGTTGGTGGTATCGACGCCGACCCGGGCCTCGACTGTCTCGACCCATGGACCGGGGCTGACATAATCGGTCTGCTGTTGGGTCGCGAGGTAGAACTGTCCCTCAGCGAACGCGATGTCTGGGTCGGGATGGCCATCCCCGATCTTGTCGCACCAGGTGAACGTCTCGTCGATCGACGGCGACGTGAACCAGCAGACGCTCATCTGGTGTCCCTCGATCGGATCGTAGTCACCAAAGAGGTAGTACTGGCCGCCGATGCAGATTGGCGCCCAGTCACCGTACGCTTCTTGTTCGGGTTCGTGGATTTCGTACTCCGCGACATTTGTCGGGTAATGCTCTGGGTCTTCCTTTGCCCAATGCGGGTGTTGGTAGGTCCCTGTCTTTCCGGTCGGTTTGGTCCGGTTATCGACCGGCGGTCGCTTGAAGGTGAATCCGTCGAGACCGTTGGGACTTACCGCGTGCGCCGCCAGCGGCGAGTCCCAGGAACGCTTGTTGGCGCTGATGGGACTCCAGTCCTCGAGAATCACGTGCATCTTGCCATCGAGATCGCGAATGAATCCTGCGTCACTGCCGTGTGACGGATCACTGACTGCCAGGCCCATATTCACGCCCGGCTGGCCGTCAAAGAGATCGGCGTCAACGTAGACGTGCGGATCCTGATCGTTCGGAAAGTCGTAATAGATCAGCGTCTTGCCGTCGACGAACTCAGCGCTGGTGACCCATTTTGAAAATGATTCCGTCACCGGACCGTGATGGACCCAGTTCTTCATGTCGCGACTCTGCCAGGCATGATATCCACCTTTGCTTCGCTTGAGGCCGCCAGCCGCATTGAACTGATGGGGGAAAGGCGTTGTCTGCAGTGGAATTTCAAATCCCTCCAGCGTCGCGACTGCTGGCTCAAATGGCGGCGGCGTGGAGCCCTGCTTGCGTCGCTGCTTCGGGCTCTTGTAGCGACCGAACATCCAATAGTCATTGGGGCCCAGGGTGAGCAGGACAGGAGCGTCTCCCAGGTTGACGGGTCCAAGGTTCTCAATTGGGTTCCAGTTCTGCCAAATCGCCGATTGAGTCACGGTGAGCGACTTAGCCGATCGCTTCTGATCGAAGGTCTGCAATCGAGTGGATACGGTCGCGACCTTCTCTGTGGGCGAGACCATGCCGTCGGCCAGCGATGCCGCCGCTGTGGACTGAATGTTGTCGGTCCACTCAGCGGCACTGTCGATTGTCCAGTCTTCCGCGAGCAATTGACTGCCCAGAAGTGCGGCGAGGATTATCGATGCGATCACCGGCATCGTGTGGTTCCAGGGCATGTCTGGCGTCCGCGGTTGCATGACGTGATTCATTGAAGAATATTGATTGTGACCTGGAACGTTGGCGGGCGTCGCCATCTCGAGGATAATGGAAGTGGTTGTGGCCGTCGCGACTTGATACCACCTGCCGCGGCAATCATCCCGCTCAGCCGCCTGGAGCCCGCCCCGCCCCCGTCGGCCGGCTGCGGCAATGGCATCCCCTAACCGCTGGAAAGACGTCATGCATGCTCCTCGATACGTCTGCTCAGTCGAACACGCCCCCAACCAGCGGCATAGAGGACAGCTTTCACAGTGTATCCAGCAGCCGGCCATGCTGCTTGCCCGGCTGCTGCTCATCTGCTGTCGGGTATGCTTGGCGGAGGCGTCGGGGAAGTGACGCTGCCGCAATACCGTGAGCAACGCATGGCCCCTGCTGATCGCTTTCAGGAACTCCCCGTTTCATTCAGTCGCGTCGGTGACTCTGTCCTTGACGTGATCGGCCAGACACCCCTGGTGCGGCTGAGCCGATACGGCAAGGGGTTGGAGCCGACCCTGTACGGAAAACTCGAATCGCTCAATCCCAGTGGCAGCATGAAGGATCGGGCGGCAGTGCGGATGATCGAGGAGGCCGAGGTCGTAAACGGACTGCGAAGCGGTAGCACGATCATCGTGGCGACGTCGGGCAACATGGGGCTGGCGATGGCGTTGGTCTGCGCGGTCAAGGGCTTCCGACTGATCTGCGTGGTGGACCCGAAGATCTCACCGGCAACGGAGCGGAGCCTACGGCTGTATGGGGCGACGGTCGTGAAGGTCTATCGGCGGGATCACACCGGCGGCTACCACCTCACCCGACTGGCCCGGGTCACCGAACTGCAGGCCGAATATCCCGGGGCGGTGTACCTCGACCAGTACGACAGTCCGGCCAATCTGGCGGCTCACCAGGCCACCACCGGGCCGGAGATTCTCGAGGCCCTTGAAGGCCGGGTGCGGGCGGTGGTGCTCTGTGCCGGCACCGGCGGCAGTTCGATGGGTGTTGCCCGTTCCTTCCGCGAACACTCACCACAGACCGACATCTGGCTGGTCGATGAGCATGGCTCGCTGGCTCTGCCGGGGAATCATGGCGCGGCCCCGCGGCATCTTAACGGCATGGGGACGAGCATCGCACCGGCCAACTACGACCCGCCTTCATTCTGGCAATTCGTTGATCGGGTCGTGTACGTCCAGGCAGCAGAGGCGATTCAGGCCGCCGTCGAACTGGCCCGTTGCGAAGGCATTCTCGCCGGTGGAACCGGCGGAGCGGTCTTGCACGTGATGCGCAACATCGCTGCGACCAGCTATGGCCCCGATGACAATCTCGTGGCCGTGCTGCCCGACCACGGCAGCCGGTACAGCGACACGCAGTTCGACAAAGAGTGGTTGTCGGTTCGGGGGATCGATGTGCCGCAGCTGTTCGCCGATGACTCGCCGGAGAACAACGCATGACGCTCCTGCTGACGCAGCGCGACCTGCTGGCCTGCGGGGCGGCGGATTTCGAACTGGCAACGACTGCCCTCGAAGAGATGTTCCGGATTCACGCCGCCGGCGATTTCACCGCCCCTCCGAGCAGCTTTCTGAAACGGCCCGAGCGGCCCCATGTTGCCGATCGCTTTATCGGCCTTGCCGCCCACCTGGGCGGCAGCTTTGACATCGAGGGCATCAAGTGGATTGGCAGTGCGCATGAGAATCCAAGCCGCGGCCTGCCGCGGGCCAACGCCGTAATCGTGCTGAATGATGCCGAAACCCGGCTGCCTCTGGCGATCATGGAAGGCGGGCTGGTCTCGGCGCTGCGGACGGCCGTCGTCCAGGGGCTGGCGGCCCGGCGGCTGGCCAGGGCCGATGCACGCAGTGTGGGGGTGGTGGGGGCAGGCCGGATCTCGGCCCTCACCCTGCACCTGCTGCACACCTGGTTCCCGGCACTTGCGACCTTCCGCTGCTTCGACCTTGATGTGTCGCGGGCCGACCGCTTTGCCGACCACATGCAGAAGCTGGGGGTTCGTGTGGAGGTCATGAGCCGCTACGAGGAGGCGGTCGCCGAGGCAGACATCGCCCTTGCCGCCACGACAGCCCAGGAGGCCTATCTGGATCCAGAGTGTTTTCGCGCCGGCTCCCTGTTCCTCAACGTCTCGCTGATGGACCCGACGTTTGCCTTTGTGCAGCGGGCCGACAAGATCGTGGTGGACGACTGGGAGCAGTGCATCCACTCCGACCGGGTGCTGGCCCGGATGCACCGCGCGGGGCTGCTTGATCGGCAGCAGGTTCATGCCGAGTTTGGTGAGATCATCGTGGGCAGCCGTCCCGGCCGTGAAAACAGCGACGAGCGGATCTTCTTCAATCCCTTCGGCCTGGCGATCGAGGACCTTGCCGTGGCCACGTCCCTTTACCGCCGCGCTCGCGACCTCGGCATCGGCCAATCCATCGATCTCATCGGTGCAGAATGGGAAGTGCTCTGCTAGCCGTCCCTGGCAAAAGCCCGCCCCGTTGCTCGTCCGCGCAGGCGGGCGATCGACCGCCTGCGCGGGGAACACCCGATAACACCGAAGGTTCTCGGCGTTGCCGATCGCCGCTTCCAGCGGCGGCAGGCTATTTGCACCGGCTGCTCGTCCCTTCGGGAAGGAGCCCTCCGGAGCCACCCGGCCACGCAGGTGGACAAAGGACAGCCCGCCACGACGGCATCGATGCCGTGCGGGGCTTTGCCCTGTTCGGTGTGCTGCTGGTGAACATGTACTCGTTCGGGGCCGACTCGATCGCCTGGGACGATCCGGCCAATCGGCTCTGCTTCATGCTCAAGCATGCCCTGTTTGAGTCGAAGTCGTGGACGCTCTTCAGCCTGCTGTTCGGTTTCAGCTTTGCCATTCAGCTTAGCCGTTGGCCGCTTTCGTTGGCCCGCCCCCGGATGCTCCGCCGCCTGCTGCTTCTGCTGGCCTTTGGCTCAGTCCACGCCCTGCTCTACGACGGCGATATCCTTCGGCTCTATGCGGAACTCGGTCTGGTGCTCCTGGTCTTTGTGGAGTTGCCCACCCGGTGGCTGCTCGCTACGGCGGGCTGCCTGCTGGCTGTCTTCCCACTGGCCCATGCCCTCAGTTCGGACCGCGAAGGAGACGACCTGCACGCCGTCGGCTCGGTTGCCGAGGCGGGCGAAGTGCTGCTGGAGGAACAGGCAGCAAGCATCTACGCGACCGGTTCGCTCAGCGAGATTCTTCAGTACAACGCCGAAGAACTGCTGGAGATTCCCTGGGCCGACACCGCCTGGCCCGATTCGGGCCTGGCCGTCCTGGCGTTGTTGCTTCTCGGGGTCTGCCTGGCCCGGTCGGGGGTGCTCATGAATCCGGCGGCCCAGCGGCCGCTGCTGCGGCGGATCTGCGGATGGTGCCTCGGGGCCGGCCTGGTGGCGGTCCTCGCCGAGGCGGCCCTGGGCTGGATCGCCGGCTATGACGTCTACCGCGTCAATCGGGCCTCGGTGCCCCTCACCTTTACCGGCGACCTGCTCTTCACCAGCGGCACGCTGCTGGTGGCGACCGGCGAAGCCGCCGCGGTCCTGCTGCTGGCCGACACCCGCCGGGGGCGGCGGTGGCTTGCCCCGTTGGCCGCGGCTGGCAGGATGGGGCTGAGTGTGTACCTGACGCAGACACTCGCCTTCACGACGCTGTTTTATGGGTATGGGCTTGGCCAGGCTTACCGGCTCGGGCCCCTGGCAGTGACTGCCGCCGCCATCGGGATCTACGCCGGGCAGCTGCTGGTCTGCAGCTGGTGGCTCCGGCGATTCCGCTATGGCCCGGCCGAATGGCTCTGGCGAACGGGCACCGCCGGCATCCGCAGCACCACGGCGGCCGCCAAGCCGGAGCTTTGCAGCTGATCGGCGACCGGCTCGGAGGCGATGAATCGCGTCACCGCTCCGTACTCCTCAGGAGCTGCGACGAGCCGTGCATCCGGCTCGAAGGTGAAGACAAAGCGGTCGAGCCCGGCGACGATCCCTCTGCCGATCGCCTTGAGCACCGCTTCCTTGAGGCACCAGAGCCGGAGGAAGGTGGCCACCCGAAAAGCCCCGGAGGCCTCGGCGACAAGGCGGGCCTCAGCCGCGGCAAAGAAGCGGCTGGCCAGCGGCAGGCAGTCGATCTGTCGGGCCCGGTCCTCAAGATCGACACCGACTTCCGCCCCACGCGACCAGGCGGCGAGCATGCCCTGCTGGCAGGAGGAAAAACTCCACGACACCCCACCGGCCGTCGGTAGCCAGGGGCGGCCCCCGGGCTCAGCGGCAAAATTGTGCCTGGTCAGCGCGGCCCGGCAACCGGTTGCCTGGCCCGCGGCATACCGGCGGAACGCCCGCCGCTGCACAAAGGCCCGCTGCAGATCGGCCGTCGCAAAGCGGCCCGCCCGCTCCCGCTCCGCCGCTGAGATCATCCTCCCGCAGGCGGCCGTCAGCGAGTTGTCTTTGGCAAATGCAGCAAATAGGATCGTGGTTCCGGCAGCCTCAATCACCGGCGGCAGGGACAGCCTGCAGGCCGTGGCCGCAAAGTGTTGGGTCACCACTGCTTCATCGGCTTGGACCACCCCGCCGTCCCGTCGGTCTGCCTCACCCTGTCTCATGGCACTCTTCTCCCACCGCCTGAGTCGGGGCGGTGACGGCGTTGCTGCCCGGTGCCGGCTGGGGTGCGGCGATCTCTTCCACCGGACTGCCCCGGTAATGCCCCTTGGAAAGGGCCATGTCTTTGAGCACCAGGCCGTGGGCGTCGATCGTGGAGCCGCCGGCGATCTCCGCCCCGCCCATGATCGTGGCACCGACATTCACGGCTGAGCCATTCCCCAGCTGAAATCGCTTCACCTTCAGCTGCATGTCCTCAAAACTATGCAATTGCAGGATGCCACTGACGAGACAGTCGTCACCCAGGCTGACGGCGTTGAAGTCGAAGGCCTGCAGGGGTGAGCTGAAGAGTGATCGTCGGCCGACGCGGCAGCCCAGCCGACGGAGGATTGGATTGGCCAGCAGCGTCCCGGCCGTAGCCCGCAGTGGTCGCCGGCACCAGACAAAGAAACAATCCTGCGCGAAGAAATAGCAGAAGTGCCGGAGTGACCAGAAGGGGGTGGAGTCGTTGCGGCCCCAGCTGCCACCCACCAGCAGGGCTTTGGTGGCCACCGCCAGGCCGACCAGTGCCGCCTCGGTGAGCACCAGCGATAGCCCCGCGGCCACCGCCGGCTGGCTGCCGATCGACACGAGGCTGATCACCAGCAGGGTATAGACGAGCACCTCGGCAATCGGCAGCAGGGAGACCCGCAGAATGTCGTTGAGGGCGACACGCGTCAGAAACAGGCCAAACCCCGGCAACTGGTCCCGCGCACCGGGTGGAGCGGTGTCGGCCGGGGCGAAGACCAGCGGGGGGTTTCCGGCAATCGTCAGCGGCCGCCCCGGTCGGGTCCGCAGTTGACGACGAAAGCGGATGTCACTGGCCGGCGTCGAAACACCCACCAGCAGCCGGCTGGGCAACTGCCCTGGTTCGACAACGGCGTTGTTGCCCACCAGCACGTCACCCGGCAGGTCGGCCTGACCGAGCCGGGCATGCTTCGCGTCGTGCGAGAGCACGCTGGTGTAACAGCCGTGTGACCAGAAGACCTCTGCCCCCGTCCGTACCATCTCAGGGACGAGGTTGAACATCACATCACACTCACTCGCCCCGACGCGGTCCAGCCGCAGACCGGCAAGGGCCCGCAGATACTGGCCTGTGATCGACCAGCTCCAGATCCGCTGAATCTGGTTCAGCTTTCGCTGCCGATAGAACAGCAGGCTGGCCGCCAGTCCGCCGAGCGGCAGCAGCCCGGGACCACGACGGGTGAGCCGGAGAAACAGGCAGCCGATCAGCGAGGTCACCACCACACTCAGCCAGGTGGCGACCACGGCATAGACGGCCAGCCAGCCCAGCAATGGCCCCGGCGGCAGGTCGCGGAGCCGCTGCCCTTGGGCTGCGGCTCCGCCCAGCGGCAGGCCCGCCCCAGCCCAGGCAATCGTCGCCGCCGGCAGCACAACCAGCACCAGCTCAAGCGCCAGCTGCAGCATCACCCCGGCGGCTTCGCGGCCTGCAGTTGGAGGAACGGGTGGGTACACCCGTGTCGGACGCCCCAGCTGCACCACCCTGCCCTGCGGCTGGCCGGCACCACCCTCAAGCAGTTCGGCCGTTCCGGTTGGCTCGAGGGCAGCCGAGAGTGGCGTGATCCAGCTGCCCTGCCCCACTGTCGTGCCGGCAGCCACCCCCGCCCGCATCCCGACCACACACCCGTCACCAAGCCGCACCGGTCCCAGGTGCAGCTCCTGCCCGACCCACCGGCAGGTGGCAATGCAGCCGCCGGTCTGAATGGCAACATCTTCACCGATCTCCAGCAGACTCAGCGGCCCGTAAAACTCGGCGTCCGCTGCCGCCTGCAGATTGCCGCCGACCCGTGCCCCCAGCCGCCGCAGCACGGCCGCCATCAGCAGTGGCCAGCGGAATGAGGTGGAGAGCGGCTGCAGCACCAGCTGCTGCCGCCGGCCGAGCCACCAGACCCGCAGGTGCATCCAGCTCCACTTGGGATAGACGCCGGCCACCGTGTCCCGCCAGCGAGGCCCCATCGCCGCGGCCAGCAGGCCCACCCACGCCAGCGCTCCAAACGGCAGCAGGACGGCTACGGCAGCGACCGCGACGCCGGCGGCCAGGAACCCCAGCAGTCCCGCTTCGCTAGCGAGGCGATCGAGCCGGCCCATCGTCACCAGCAGGATCAGCGCGGTCATCGCTGGCAGGTAGAGCAGACCGAGCAGGCCGACCTGCAACAGCGTGAAGGCCATCGGTGAGAGCCGCCGGGCCGCGGCCTCATCGGGTGCTCTGGCGGCTGTCGGGCCCGGCTGTTCCGCCGGTTCGACGCTGACCGACCGGGGCTGCCGGGGCCGTGCCGCCACCGCTGCCGGGGTGGCCACCGTCGAGAGCAGCTCTCGCACACTCACCACAAAGCCGGCTGCCTGAAGCTGCTGCGCCAGCCGGGCGATGGCGATCGAGTGACCACCATGGTCGAGAAACCGATCCTGCCACCCCAGCTGGGGCCCCAGCACCGCCCGACAGATCGCCAGGGCCGGGCCCGCCTCGAGGGTGGCGACAGCGGCTTGATCGTCATCGGGCAAAGGGACGGCTGCTGCATCCCCGGCGGGCTCCGTCTCCGTTGGCGGCGGCCCGCCGGTCAGCCGGTTGATCCGCGGCAGGGCCCCGCGGTCGATCTTTCCCGAAAGTGGCTTCAGCGGGAAGCCGTGCACCAGAAACAGCCGTGACGGCACCGAGGGCTCGGCGAGTTCCGTGGCAAGCTCGGCCAGTAGCGGCGTGGCCCAGGCCTCTGGAGCCGCCGCCACTTCACGGTCGGCTGGGAGCTGCCCGGCGGCAGGCCCGGGGGCGACCACAAACGCGATTAGCTCGCCATCCTGATAGTCGAGCACGGCCGATTCAATTTCGGTGAACCGCGTCTGCATCAGGTCCTCCACCGGCTGGATCTCGACGCGGTGTCCGCGGACTTTCAGCTGGGCATCCACGCGGCCGAGGAAGTGCACCTGCTGGCGGGTGGCGTCGATCCAGCAGCGGTCGCCGGTGCGGTAGAGCCGGCCGAAGCGGGCGTGCTCGATGAACTTTTCAGCGGTCTGTTCGGGCAGGTTGCGATACCCGCGGGCCAGATGCACCCCGCCAATGCAGAGTTCGCCGGTTTCCCCGTGCGGAAGCTCACGGCTCCCGCCTTCCGCGAGGATCACATAGGTCACGTTCGGGAACGGCCCGCCGATCGTCACCGGCTGGTCCGGCCGCAGGCTCTGGCGGCTGGTGTCGGTACTGGCCTCGGTGGGCCCGTAGGTGTTGAAGATCTGCCGTCGGCCGCGGGTCCAGGGCTCGACGAGTGCTGCGGGAAACGCCTCGCCAGCCGGGACGATGAAGCGACAGAGTGGATAGGGCAGATCGATCTCGGGTTGGGCGGTGAGCGTGGTCAGAAGCACCGGCGGACAGAAGAGCACCGTGACCTCTGCCGCAGCCAGGATCGGCACAAGGTCGGGGCCGGAGCGGACCTCTTCCTTGGTCAGCAGCACGACCGTGCAGCCGCTCACCCAGGCGGAATAGAGCTCGGAGATGCTGCCGTCGTAGCCGAGTGAGGAGGTGAGCGTGGTCGCATCAAACCCCGGCACCAGATCGAATGTGTCGGCATAGCTCAGGGCCAGGTTCACGTAGCCGGCATGCGGGCACTCCACGCCCTTGGGCCTGCCGGTGGTGCCACTGGTGTAAAAGAGAGAGGCGAGCCGGGTCGCCGGATCGTCCCACCAGGCGGGGGTTTGCCACGGCTCTGCCTGCTCGGGCAGCCGGCTGACATCGACCGTCGGCAGGCCCCTGAAGCTTGCCTGGCCGCGGGTGAGCACCAGCACGGGATCGGCATCGGCCAGCATGTGCGCGATCAATGGCGCAGGGGCGGCCGCATCAAGAAAGAGCATCACGCCGCCGGCCCGTAGCACGCCGAGATGCGCTGCAACAATGTGGGAGCTGTCCTGCGGCATTGCCACGGCCACCACCTGATCGGGCCCGCTGAGCCACCCCGCAACTGCTGCCGCGATCCGTTCGGCAGCCCGATCGAGTTCAGCGTAGGTCAGCCGCTCGCCGCTGCCGGGTACCTCAAGCGCCGGGTGGTTCGGAAACCGGGTGGCCGAGCGCGAAAACACCTCCGGCAGCCAGCGGACGCCCCGCTGGTGTGGCGCATTGACGAGATGGTGATCGTCGAAGCGATCGGTGAGGCTGAAGGGGCAGGTTTCGCCAGGCTCCGCCCGGGTTGCCCGCGCCACCGACCGGTACCGCCACCAGGCAGCAGCCGTCAGCAGCAGCATGCCCAGCACAGCGGCGGTCGGGATCATCACGATCACGTATGGGTCCTGTCACGCCGCGGCGTCATCGAGGTCGGTCACCGTTCAGTCGAAGTACCGTTCCATCCGGCCGGTCCGCCGCACATCGAGCGTGACACAGTGAAAGCCGCCGCCGAGCATCTTGGAATGCCGCAGCTTCAGTGGCACCACCGTCAGCCCGTGCGACTCCAGCAGCCGGATCAGCCCCAGCTGGTCCCGGTCGACCACCACCACCTCCGGACTGATGCTGAAGATGTTCATGTCGATCCACTCGCTGCCGATTGCCTGGGAGAGATAGCCGGCATCGAAGTGATCGGTGTTTTCCATCGGGGGGCTCATGATCACCTGCCATTGCCGCAGAAACTCCGGCAGGGTCTGGTCATTCATTCGGGCCGGATTGCAGAGCACCAAGCCGGGCCGCAGGGCGGCGAACGTCGAGTCGATGTGGCTGCCGTAGTAGACGCCCTCGAGAAAATGGACGCGAAAGTTCTCGCCAAGGATTGTCTGCAGCCAGTGGCCGCCCCGGCGATTACCCGTCGCGCTGACGAGGTAGAGCAGGTCCTCGCCAAACCGCAGCACATTGGCCGCGTCGAAGGCTGGTTCATCTTCTCGCGGTGTCGGCCGGCTGAGATCGACGGCGAACAGTTCGTCGCGGAGCAGCGGCCTGGGGGCCGCGAACCACTTTGCTCCGGAGTCGAGATACTCAAGGAGCAGGTCCTTGTAGCTGGCGGTCTCCTGGGCCCGGCTGCGGATCACGTTGGGCGTTTCGATGATCCGATCGCCGATCGTCAGCAGCACGTCGCGGGGGCAATAGTTGTAATAGCCCCGGCTGGTCCAGTGGATGGTGGAAAACTCAGCATCATGAGGCCAGGTTGCCGGCCGCCGCACCCGCACGCCCGCCTGTTCGAGCACCTGCACGAAGGCCTCGAGGTCTGCCTCCGTCTCGTCGATGATCCACTGCGGAAATGGTCCCTGCGGAATCGCGTCGATCTCGCGGTCGGGATATTCCGCCAGCCGCGTACTCGGGTCGGCGTGGGGGAACCGGGCAGCCAGCGGATTGCCGACAATCACCTCTTCCAAAGGGTCCCACTCGTTACAGCTCCAGACACGCGACATTGATTTCAGACCTCAGTGCGGGGGATGGTTCGGCCGTGAGCCTTTCGCTGCCACCAGTGTCCATAACCCGGCAGCCTCTGGAAGCACCCGACCTGAAACCCGGGCCGTCGCCCCGAGGTCATCGTCCCGGGTCGGGTCGGGCGCCCGCTCCCTGGGAACGTCGGGGCTGCCTTCGGTGCCACCGCCACGTTCGCTATACTCCGCCAACCAGGCCGATCA
>CBFIHA010000072.1:0-18638 GCA_965662195.1 uncultured Pirellulales bacterium | reverse complement strand
TTCCGGAAACATCGCCGATAGCAGGATGATCTTCTTCCGCGAGCATGTCGGAAAATGCTTTGCTGTCGGAATTCTGGCGAATTCCGCTACGGTCGAAGCGACGCTGGAGCCGCTGCCGGGTGCTTTTTGTAAGCC
Source organism: uncultured Pirellulales bacterium (assembly GCA_965662195.1). GTDB lineage: Bacteria > Planctomycetota > Planctomycetia > Pirellulales > UBA1268 > UBA1268. The sequence goes on along the minus strand of CBFIHA010000072.1, from coordinate 18,503 downwards.
GAGCAAGGCGATAATGTGGAGGACCGGTCGCAAGCCGCTCCGGCCGCCATCCATCCCTTACCGAAATCGCCTCATGACCACCGTTCGCAGCAGCGTTGTCACCGCGCTGAACAGCTACAAACCACGCGGCCCCGCCTGGAACCTCCGCGAGACCCCCACCGGCGAACTCTTCGGAGTCAATGTCTTCAACGACGCCGTCATGCGGGAGCGACTGCCCAAAAGCATCTACAACGCAATCCAGGCCACCATCAAGCAGGGCAAGCCGATCGACCCGGCCATCTCCGACGCCGTCGCCCTGGCGATGAAAGACTGGGCGATCGAGAAAGGGGCCACCCACTACGCCCACGTCTTTTATCCACTGACCGGCCTCACCGCCGAGAAGCATGACAGCTTCCTCTCGCCCACCGGCAGCGGTGCGGCAGTGGCCGAGTTCTCCGGCAAGGAACTGATCCAAGGTGAGCCCGATGCCTCCAGCTTTCCCTCCGGCGGCCTGCGGGCCACCTTCGAAGCCCGCGGCTACACCGCCTGGGATCCGACCAGCCCCGCCTATGTGCTCGAAAACCCCAACGGTACCACGCTGTGCATTCCCACCGCCTTCTGCTCGTGGACCGGCGAGGCCCTCGACAAGAAGACACCACTGCTGCGGAGCATGCAGGCGCTCGACCGGCAGGCCCGGCGGCTGCTGGCCCTGTTCGGCCACACCGACGTCGGCCCCGTGACCTCATCGGGTGGACCGGAACAGGAATACTTCCTGATCGATCGCAACTTTTTCTTCGCCCGGCCCGATCTGATGCTGACCGGTCGCACGCTGTTCGGGGCCAAGCCCCCCAAGGGCCAGGAGTTTGAAGACCAGTACTTCGGGGCAATTCCCGAACGGGTGCTGGCCTGCATGCTGGAGGTCGAACGCGAGCTGTACAAGCTCGGCGTCCCGGTGAAGACCCGGCACAACGAGGTCGCCCCCAGCCAGTACGAGATCGCCCCGGTCTATGAAAACGGCAACATCGCCAACGACCACCAGCAGCTGATCATGCAGATGCTCAGCCGGGTGGCCCCGAAATACGGCATGGCCTGCCTGCTGCACGAAAAGCCCTTCGCCACCATCAATGGCTCGGGGAAGCACCTCAACTGGTCGCTTGGCTGCCGGCTGGGCAACCTGCTGGAACCGGGTGAGACTCCCCATGCCAACATGCAGTTTCTCGTCTTCTGCATGGCCGTCATCCGGGCGGTCCACCTGCACGGCGACCTGCTGCGGGCGGTGATCGCCTCCAGCGGCAACGATCACCGGCTGGGGGCCAACGAGGCGCCGCCGGCGATCATCTCGATTTTCCTGGGTGATCAGCTGACCGACATCTTCGATCAGATCGAACAGGGCATCATCACCGGCAGCAAGTCGACCGGCACGATGACCATCGGCGTCGATACCCTGCCGCCAATGCCCAAGCATGCCGGCGACCGCAACCGCACCAGTCCATTCGCCTTCACCGGCAACAAGTTTGAGTTTCGGGCCGTCGGTTCGAGCCAGTCGATCGCCGGCCCACTGGTCGCCCTCAACACCATCGTGGCCGAGAGCCTTGACCAGTATGCAACCGATCTTGAAAAGGCCACCGGTGGCGACCCCGAGCGGCTGCCGGCGGCGGTCGAGCAGCTGCTGCACCGCGAGATCACCGCCCACAAGGCAGTCATCTTCAACGGCAACGGCTATGCCCCGGAATGGCAGGAGGAGGCGGCCCGCCGCGGCCTGCCCAACTTGCGGGCCACGCCCGAAGCCCTGGCAACGCTGATCAGACCCAAGAACATCGCCCTGTTTGAAACCTACGGGGTGCTGTCGCGGCGGGAGATGGAAAGCCGCCACGAGATCTACATGGAACGGTACTGCAAGGACCTCAACACCGAGGCCAATACCGCCCTGGAAATATCCCGCAAGATGGTTCTGCCGGCGGGCTACCGCTATCAGGGTGAGCTGGTCGATACCGCCACCAAACTGGCCACTCTCGGCCAGTCGGCCCATCTGGGGACACTCGAAAAACTGACAGTCCTGGTGCATGCCTGCGAGGAGCGGATTGATGCCCTGCAGGCGGCAGTCGACCATGACGCGGCCGGCGACATCACCGCCGAGGCCGAACATTTTCACCACCAAGTCATTCCCGCCATGGAGCGGCTGCGGGAGACAGCCGACCGGATGGAGGTGCTGATCCCCGATGATCTCTGGCCCTTGCCCACCTATGCGGAGATGCTGTTCATCAAGTGACTGACGACACGCTCAAGGAAGCCCGAGACGCGGGTTTTGCAGGTACGCTGAGTGGAAGCGAATTCCCGGAAGCCCGAGGCGCGTGCCGAGGCAATGCGCTACAGAGATCACACACGCGGTTTCCCTCAGCTTGCGCTTCGGGCTTCGAGGCAGGGGATTTTTACTGCTACCCGCAGAAGGCGAACCTCAAGACTCGAAGCCGGGGCTTCCAGAAATCTTTAGCAGACCAAAAACCAAACAGATGCCTGTGCCAAACAGCTTGACCATCGACGGCTCTTTCCCTGGACAGCTCGCCGAAGTGATCGCCGCAGAGGCGGATCGGCTGGGCCTCGGCCTGCCGGCCACAGCCATCCCGGGGCTGGCCGCCTATGCCAGCAGACTCTGGGCCTGGAATGAACGGCTCAACCTGACCCGGCACACCGATGCCACCAGATTCGTCGCCCGGGATGTTGCCGACGCGGCCGCTCTCTGCCCGCACTTGGCCGAGGCTGAGCGGCTGCTCGATGTCGGCACCGGCGGGGGCGTGCCGGGAGTGCTGTTGGCGGTGCTGCGGCCCGATCTGACAGTGGAGCTTTCCGATAGTGTCGGTAAGCGGGCCCGGGCAGTGGCGGCAATTGTCGCGGAAATCGGCCTGAAGATTCCGGTCCATGACCGGGCGGCCCAGCAGGTGGTGGCCGACGCCGCAGCCGCCGGCAAGCCGTTTGACACCCTGGTGGTGCGGGCGGTGGCGCCGCTGGCAAAACTGCTGGGCTGGTTTGAGCCACTGGCTGCATCATTCGGACGGATGCTCATCATCAAAGGCCCGCGGTGGGAGGCCGAGAAGGCCGACGCCCGGCACCGCGGCCTGCTCAAGCAGGTCACCGCCCGCCGCCTCGCCAGCTGGCCGCTTCCCGAGAGTGACGGCGAAAGCGTGCTGCTCGAGGTGAGCCGACGGGAGCGGGCAGCGTAAATCACCACGAAGGCACGCAGAACGCTGCTCGGGTCGAGGAAGCCAGCCGCGACCAGCCGCGACCAGCCGCGACCAGACGTGAGGCAGCATTCTTTTCAGGCAGATGATCTCACGGAGACACAGCGTCACGGAGATTGAGGGAGGCTGAGCAGGTGACTGCTCAGGCTGGCGAAAAGCGGAATGCCGGTGAACAAATGCCGATGCCTGCTCTGGGCCTCCGTGCCCTCGTGTGATTGAAAAAATTCCACCGAGCGGCTTTCAGAGAGATACCGTCCCTCAGCCCACCAGCAGCACGATCAGCTCCTTGGGGCCGTGGGCCCCGAGGACGAGGATCCGCTCGATGTCGCCGGTGCGGCTGGGGCCGGTGATGAACGACAGCAGGCTCGGGAGCCGGCCGGCATACCGCTGGGCGACCAGATGCAGCGCATCACCCACCGTGGCCACAATCGTCTCGACCGGGGCGACCACGATGTGGACCGGTGGCAGAATCGACAGGCCCCGGCCACCGCCGGTGGCACTCGACACCAGAATCGAGCCGGTCTGCGAGACGACCGCCTCGCAGGCGGTGATCCCGGCGTCACAGGCCTCGAGTTGCCGCTTGTCAAAACCGGGCTCGTCGACGGCAAGCTGGTCGCAACCCGCAGCGGTCACGCCGGCGGTCACCACCGGGTCAACCTCGGGATGCCGGTGCCAGGCCACCCGCTGCCAGCCCCGCTCACGGACCAGCCCGGCGACCACGGCGGCGGCTGCATCAAGGTCGGCGACCGCGTGCACCTCCGCCCGCAGTTTCGTGAGATTCTCAGTGAGAATCGCCAGCCGCTCCTCCAGCGTGTCGCCGCCGTCGGGCAGCCAGGGTCGGGCCGCCGTCTCAGGCAGCACGGTCAACGCTGGCAGGCCGTTGCCAGCCTCCTGGCCAGCGGCTGCAGCCGGCTGCCCAAGCATCTCACTGGCTAGGTCGGTCTGCAGATGGGGCAGCGGCGCGGGGGTTCGCAGGGCCTCACGGACCCGGGCAAGAATCGTCTCACGGGCGGCGGCGTTTCGGTCAGCTTCGGTAGCGGGTGCAGGCATGCGGTGACGGCTCGAGGGATGGCATTCAAGTCGGACTGGTCACGAGTTGGATTGGATTTGCCACGAAGGCACGAAGGAGGCGGTAGATGGTGCGGGTAACGCTTCCGGGGGAAGGTATCGAACGAGGACCGACGAACTCGATGCTGTCTCAACTCCGGTGCGGTTGCAGCCTTCGTGTCCTTCTTGCCTTCGGGGTGACTTTTCTGCCGGTCGGCAAGCCCAGGCGAATCAGCGGCCGCGACGTTTCCAGGCGGCCCGGAAGCTCTGGGGTGGGGCGGGAGGGAGATCGCGGGTGTCGAGCCATTGCTTCATAAGCGGTGGCTTCAGGCGTTTGACCAGACCCAGCGTATGACGGAACAGCCAGCCGCCGGTTGCGAACAGCCCTGGTCGGCGGGCCACCTGCACAAACAGTTTGTGGCCGATCTGCTCCAGCCGACTCGGCGCCGTGCGGGCAGCATTCCGGCGGTTGTGGAGCAGATGATGGTGAATGTCGATCCGCACCGGGCAGGCATCGGTGCAGGCACCACAGAGTGAACTGGCCCCCGACAGATGATTCCAATCACTCAGCCCCCGCAGGTGCGGCGTGATCACGCTGCCAATCGGACCCTGATAGGTGGTGCCGTAGGTGAAGCCGCCGACGTTCTTGAAGATCGGGCAGACGTTCAGGCAGGCTCCGCAGCGGATGCAGTGCAGGGCATCCCGCTGCTCCGGATCGGCCAGCAGGGCCGTCCGCGAGTTGTCGAGCAGCACCAGGTGCATCGCCTCAGGCCCGTCGGCTTCGCCTGCGCGGCGGGGGCCGCTGTAGAGCGTGTTGTAACAGGTCATCGGCTGGCCGGCCCCGGCCGTGGCCAGCATCGGCAGCAGGACTGCCAGGTCGTCGAGATTGGCAACCACCTTTTCGATCCCCGAGATGGCGATGTGCACCCGCGGCAGGGCGGCGGTCAGCCGGGCGTTGCCCTCGTTTTCGGTGATTGAAAGCTGCCCGGTCTCAGCCACCAGAAAGTTGGCCCCGGTGATCCCGACGTCGGCATCGACGTAGAGCTGCCGCATATAGCGACGGGCGATCATCGTCAGCTCTTCGGGGCTGTCGGTCGGCTCACTGCCAAGGTGCTGCTTGAACAGTTCGCTGATCTCCTCCCGCCGGACATGCATGCAGGGAAAGACAAAGTGATAAGGGGGCTCCCCGCGAAGTTGCTGGATGAACTCACCGAGGTCACTTTCCACCACGCCAAAGCCCTCAGCCTCGAGGGCCGCGTTGAGATGAATCTCTTCACTGGTCATGCACTTGCTTTTGACAATCGCCTTGGCCCCAGCCTCGCGGACGAGCCGCAGGATGATCTCGCGGGCCTCGTCGGCGTCACGGGCCCAGTGGACCTGCCCACCTCCTGCCTCGAAGTTGGCGACGAATTGCGGCAGCAACTCGTGCAGCCGATTGACTGCCGACCACTTCGCCAGGCTGGCCGCATCGCGGGCATGCTCCCAGTCACGGTAGCGGGCCTTGTAGGCATCGCGGTTGACGTAATATCCACCCAGGGCCTTGCGGACGAAGAGCCGATGGCCAAGGTCGCGAACGTGGGCCGCGGCATCGGTCAGGAACCGCTTTTTGGCGGTGCGGGCTGGCAGTTCGGCAGGTCCGGCCGGAATGTCGGGTCGCTGGGAAACGGGTGGTGGTGAGACAGTAGCCATCCTTCAAGCATAGCCCCGGCACGCAGGAACCGCAGTTGTTTACGCGGCAACTTTGATCAAACACTGAGACGAAAACCCTCCACGCAAACGGGTGATTCCGGGCAAGCCTTGGCTTTGACCAGATCTTCCCGGTAAAACGGGGGGTGAAATCTTTGGCTCGTTTCCCCGCGAGGCTCCCGATGTCGGCGTGAGGCCCACGGAAAACACTTCATGGAACAACTACTCTCTCCCGAGGCTCTCGACCGGTTGCTCTGGGCCGGTGGCGCGTGGCTGGTGCTCTGCCTAGGCTGGGTGGGGATCTGCATGTGGGTTGAGACCGATGCCGAGAGCATCCTGGGCAAATCGATGCCCTGGTCGATCGGCTTCGTCGCGGCTGGGGCACTACTGCTGCTGGTCAGCTTTCAGTGGGGGCTCGGCCTCCTGCCGCTGTTCTGGCTGGCCTTCCCTGCCGGGCTGGTCGGCTACATCGCCATCCGCGACAAGAAGGCGCCATCGCAGGAACGGATTTTCAGTGTCTATTTCGCCCGCCAGCTGCTGCTGACCGTCGCCAACAAGCTCGGCATCGGGGACAGTGTGAAGAAGCTGCTGAATAAGACCAGCGGGCCGCTGCTGGCCGCCGGCAAGAAGCAGAGCGATATCATCCTGCTCAAAAAAGATGGCACCCCGATCGACGGTCAGGACGGCAGTCTCAACCGGGAGGCATCCAAGGCAATCCGGCATGTCCGCGACCTGTTCAGCAAGGCGATCAAAATGGGGGCGACCGACATGCATTTCGAGCCCAAAAGTGGTGAGGAGGTGACGGTTCGCTGTCGTGTCGATGGAGTGATGCAAAATACGGCGACCCTCTGGGCGGCAGATGGCCGGGCCTCGATTTCGTCGCTGAAAGTGCTCGCCGACATGGACATTTCCGAACGCCGTCGGCCCCAGGACGGCACCTTTGCCGTGCTCTACCAGGGCCGCAAGTTCGATGTCCGGGCCGCCTCGGGCCCGACCAACTTCGGCGAGAAGATGGCCCTGCGGATGCTCGATTCCGACGGGGAAATCGTCAAGCAGGGCCTTGAGGGGATCGGCATGAGCCAGTCGGTCGTCAAGCAGATGCGGCAGATCATCAATCAGCCGCACGGCATGCTGATCGTCTGTGGGCCGACCGGGTCGGGCAAGACAACCACGCTCTATTCGGCCCTGGGTGAAATTGATGTCTTCTCGCGGAACATCGTCACCATTGAGGACCCGATCGAATACCGGCTCGACAACATCTCACAGACCGCGGTCAACGTGGCGGCCGACCTGACCTTTGCGAAGATCCTTCGTTCGACCCTGCGGCAGGATCCCGACGTGATCCTGGTGGGTGAGATCCGCGATAAGGAGACCGCCGAGATCGCGATGCAGGCGGCCCTCACCGGCCACTTCGTCTTCACCACGCTGCATGCCAACGACTCGGCCACGACCGTCACCCGGCTCCTCGACATCGGCATCGACACCACGCTGATTCAGTCGGCGGTGACCGCTGTGCTGGCCCAGCGGCTGGTGCGGGTGCTCTGCAAGCGGTGCAAGGAAGCCTATAAACCGCCACCCGATTTTCTGGCCAAGCTCGGCGTGCCGGCCGGCAAGGAGATCACTCTCTACAAGGAAGTCGGCTGCCAATCCTGCCACGACTCCGGCTATCGCGGCCGCACCGGCATCCACGAACTGCTGGTGGTCAACAACGAGATTCGCGAGTTGCTCGTTGGCCGGCCGTCGATCCAGGACATTCGCAACGCCGCCCGCAAGGCCGGCATGAAGACACTCAAACAATCGGGCGTCCAGAAGGTGATCGCCGGCATCACCAGCCTCAACGAGGTGATGCGGGTCGCCAAATGACCCGGCCAGTTCAGGAAACCAAGCAATGATCATGCCCGTGGCGGAACTGATGCAGACCCTCGGCGACCTTGTCGTGATCGGAATCGTGCTGGGGCTGGCTTTTTTCGGGTTCAGCAGCGGCCTGTTCGTGGCCACCCTGACAGCCATGCATGCACTGGTCACCTTTGTGGTGGCACTTGGCTTTGCCCAGCCGTTCGCCGGCCTGCTGGTCTCGCTCGACATGCCACCGATCTTCGCCTTTTCCGCTGCCTTCGGCATCCTCGCCGTCGGCATTGCCGTGGCGTTGCGGCTGCTGCTGGGTCGCTATGTGCCAGCCAATGCCGTGGAGTTCGAGCCGATCATTGAAAAAGTCGGGGGCGGCCTGCTCGGCGGCATTGCCGGGGTCATCGTGGCCGGAACGGTGCTGCTGGCGCTGTCGATCATGCCCCTGCCGGAAAGCCTGCGGCTCGACCCGACGGGACTGCGGTTCGACCTGGGGGGCGGGATGCTGCGGACCTTCGCCCGCGTGGCGGTCCCTGACACGGCCCAGCGTACGATTCTGCTGGAGGGCGATGCGGTGGGCACGGAGGGTGACGGCTGGAAGGTGGTAACGATCGACGAAGAGACAGGGAAACGGGAGTATCCGGAAAAACCCTTGCCGCCTGAACCACCTGCCGACGGCTCACCACCGCCGGAATTCACTCCGCCACCCCCCGGCATCTTGAGCGAGCCCTTCGCCGATCTCAACGGCAACGGCAACTGGGACGACGGCGAGCCCTATCTTGATCTCTTTGCCGACAGGCAGTTCACCAAGGCTGCCCTTTGGCAGCCCAAGACGTTTCCAGACCATGCTTACGTCGGCGTGAAGGAGGGCTTCTTCGTCGGCCTTCAGTCGCGGTACCGCCGCAACCAGTGGGAACGCTGGCGGCTGGCCGAGGCGACCTGGGAGGATATCGAAAGCGTCACTGGTGAGGCGACGGAAGACGCGGCTGGCACCAGTGGCAATGGCGAAGCAGCTGAGGAATGACCGACGGCTCCCCTGAGCGGTCTCAGGCTGATGGGCTTTCGACCGTGCCGGCCAGCACTTCGGCCAGGTGCACGGTGCGAACCCGACGACCACCCGCCGTTGCCGCCTGCCGCGACAGCCAGCCGTCGAGCTGCAGCTGGCAGCTGGGGTCACTCGAAACGATGTAGTCGCAGTCGGTGCGGGCCAGCGACCCGCCCTTCACCTCGGCCATCGCCGTCGAGATCATCGGAAACTTGACGCTGAACAGGCCGCCAAAGCCACAGCAGCTCTCGGGCTCGTCACACTCGATGAGCTCCAGATCTTGTACCGCCTCAAGCAGCTGCCGGGGCTCATCCCGCACGCCCAGCTCCCGCAGGCCGTGGCAGCCGTCGTGATAGGTCACCCGGTGCGGAAACCGGGCCCCGACATCGGTGACACCAAGTTTCTTGACCAGGAACTCACCAAACTCAAAGGTCTTGGCCGCCAGGTCGAGGGCAGCGGTCTCGTGCGGCGTGCCTTCCAGCAGCTGCGGATAAAAGACCCGCATCATTGCCACGCACGAGCCGCTCGGGCCGACCACTGCCTCGGCATCGGCGAAGATGCCGACCGCCCGGGCCGCCACCTCGCGGGCCTCATCCCAGTAGCCGGAGTTGAAGCTCGGCTGGCCGCAGCAGGTCTGGGCCTCGCGGAAGCTGCAGGTATGCCCCAGCCGCTCCAGCACGGTGGCCACCGCCAGACCAACCTGCGGCGACATCTGATCAACAAAGCAGGGAATGAAGAGATCAATGTTCATAACCCGAATTGTAGCTTGCCGCGGCTACTTCACGAAAAACAGCGACTGCGGATTAGGTTCTGTCTGAAAAGGCTACCGTTGGCCCGAGAGCGAGCTGCTTTGGTCTCTGGCAAGCGAGCCGCTCGAAGCCAGGCATTGGGTTTTCGGACAGAGCCTAGTTTTTTGTCGCTGATGTCCACCCGCTGGTGCTCGGCTGGCGTGAGAAGATGATCCTGCTAACGGCGACGTTTTCGGAAGTCTGGCGACTTCCGCTACGATGAGGATGCTGCCCGTAGCGGAATTCGCCAGAATTCCGACGCCCAAGCGACGCCGTCCCCGTCCCACCGCCGTTATCGCGGCAGGATTCGCCGGGAGACCGGCTGGGCGAGGCTGTGGCCGGCTTCGTTGCGGGCCACTTCCACCGCGGCGGCCAGCGGGGCATCGCCGCCGATCTGCTGGCCGCTGGCATCGGGCCGGGCGGCTTGCTGCACCCAAACGTCGGGCTCGACCCCGACGCGGCTGTAGGGGCGGCCGGCGGGTGAGTAGAAGCTGGCAGTTGTTAGCCGCAGGCCGACGCCGGCGATCTGCAGCGGGAAGATGCCCTGGATCGAACCCTTGCCATAGCTGCGAACCCCGACGATGCGGCCGCGGCCGTGGTCGCGGATGGCCCCGGCGAAGATCTCACTCGAGCTGGCCGAGTCGCCATCGATCAGCACGGTCAGCGGCAGCCGCCAGGTGCCCGGCTGGCTGGCGGTGTAGTTAAAGTCTTCCTCAGGGCTGCGGCCGCGGGTGGCCACCACCAGGCCGCGGTCGATGAACAGGTCGGCCACGTCCACGGCGGCCGACAGCAGCCCGCCGGGGTTGCCCCGCAGGTCGATCACCAGCGACCGCATGCCAGCTGAGTCGAGCCGGCGCAGGGCGGCATCGAGGTCGGCCGCGGTCGTCTTCTGAAACGAGGTGATATGCAGATAGCCGACGCCGGCGGCCCGGTCGATCAGCCGGATGTCTTCGATGCTGGGCACCTCGACATGCTCGCGGCGGACGGTCATGGCCCGGGCGGGGCCCGCCCCCCGCAGTACGGCGAGGGTCACCAGCGAGCCTTCCGGCCCTTGCAGCAGCTGGGCGGCGGCGTCGACATGCATGCCGCCGATGGCCCGGCCGGCGATGCCGACCAGATGGTCATTGGCCTGCAGGCCGGAACGTTCAGCCGGGCTGCCGGGAATCACGTGGACCACCAGCAGGCCGTCGTCGGCACTCTTCAGCTCGACACCGAGGCCGACAAAGTTGCCCTCGATCTGGGCGTAGAGATCGTTGAGCTGGCCGGTGGTGAGGAAGGCCGAATATTCGTCCAGTCCGCCGACCGCTGCCGCCGTGAGTTCCAGCAGGGTGACCACCGGGGGAACACCGAGGGCTGAGTGTGCGGCCCGGGCGACCCAGGCGGCGATCGTCTCGGCCTCGGCCACGCTGGTGATTGCCCGGCCGGCCACGATCCGCTGCACGTGGTCGCGGAACTGGCCAATGCGGTCGGGGGTTGCCTGCCGGGCGTGCAGCCGGCAGAAGTCGGGGTCGGTCACGGCTACTTCCATCGCCAGGCAGCCCCGATCGACCAGCCGGTGGAAGTTGGGCTGTTCGACATGATGCGAGGCGATCCGGCGGAGGCACTCAGCGTAGAGCCGCCGGGCGTCGGTCTCGGAGATCCGCGACAGCTCATTCTGATAGGCCAGCTCAGCCGACCGGCGGGCCAAGTCGCAGTGAATTTTTGCCAGGTCATACCGGGCGAACAGTTCGGGCGAGAGGGTGCCCTTCCGTGCGGCCGGCTCGCAGAGGCTGACCAGTTCGGCCCACTGGCCGGCGGCTTCGAGCTTGGTCGACCGGATGGCGAGGTCGTCGATCGACACATCGCTGGCCACCGGCAGGACTGGCGGTGCGGCGCTGACCGGGGCGGCCACCAGGCCCAGCATTACCGCGGCGATCCAGCCACGGTAGAGCCGCTGCGACAACCACCGGAAGTTCCGGGCGGCGGCGGGCGGAAGCACGGTCGAGCGGGGGGCAGAGGGCACAGGCAGTCCATTCGCTTGGCCACCCATTCAGGGCGGCGGGGCTGCGGTCCATCCCACGACCGCTTGCGATTATGGATCATGTTTAAGGGCCGGTCAAAAATCGGGCCGGCCGGCGTTTGGGGCGGGGGTGGCCGGCGGCCGGCATGGTCGGCGTGATCGCTACGACCTGTTTTTTCACCGGCAAAGAGACGTCCACCGCGACACGTTGGTAGGATTCGGGAAAGATTTTCCCTCTCACCACGTGTTCCATGACCGCTTCCCGCGACAGTGCGGAATCGACTGACGCTGCCCCGCAGACGCTTGTCCTGCTCGACCGGGCCCGGCAGGGGGATGCCGCGGCGGTCAATGGGCTGCTGGCCCGGCATCGGGCGGCGATCAGGCGGATGATTGATCACCGGCTTGACCGCGTGGTGCAGCGGCGGGTCGATGCCAGCGACATCGTGCAGGATGTGCTGCTTGAGGCTAACCGGCGGCTGGGCGACTATCTGGCCAATCCGACGATGCCGTTTCAGCTGTGGCTGCGGCACATGGCCCGCGACCGGGTGATCGATGCCCATCGGCGGCACCGGGTGGCGGCCTCCCGCAGCCTCGACCGCGAGGTGCCGCTTGAGTCGCCGGCCGACGCCGATGGGTCGCAGGCCGATCTGGCCGGTGGGCTGGCCGACCGCGAGCTGACCCCCGCAGCGGTGGCCACCTGGCATGAGCTTGAGCGGCGGTTTGCCGCGGCGGTTGAGCAGCTGGACGAGGCCGACCGGCAGATTGTGCTGCTGCGGCATTTTGAGCATCTCTCGACCGCTGAGGCGGCCGAAGTGCTGGGGCTGTCGAAGCCGGCCGTCGGTATGCGGTATCTGCGGGCCATGCGGCGGCTGCGGGTGCTGCTCGACGGCGTGGAATAGCCCCGGGGTCCGGATGCTTCTTCGCCCCCTCATCGCACGCCAACGACATGGTCGATTTCGCCTCTCCCTCTGGGCGAGGCGGGGTGCCGGCCGGGTGAGGCTGCCTTCTGCTGCGGATGCAGGGGCAGCACTGCATCCCCTCTGTAGGCCCGGCAGATCGCCAGTTGCGGCCAACTGGCTACCATGGTTCGAGGGCGATTTCCTACCACCTTTTAAGCTGCGGCAAGCGTGAGCACGGCACTGAGCAAAACCCGGGCGGTCGATGCCGAGCTGTCGGCAGAGGCCGAAGAGCGGCTGGCTGGGCTGCTTGAGGAGCTGACCGAGCAGGTGGGTGAGCGGGCCCACGACATGCTGGAAATCCTCTGCCGCCAGCATCCCGACTTGGCTGGCCAGTTGCGGGAGCTCTTCGCCACCGTTTCGATGACCGACGCGGTGGCCTATGAGTCGACCATCATCCAGCCAGCGGGCAGCTTCGGCCGGCATGCGGGGCGGGATCTGCCGGCACCGCCGGCCGCTGGCGACAGCTTTGTGCCGGGTGTTTCGTCGCTACCGGCTCGATTTGGCGACTATGAACTGCTTGAAGAGCTTGGCCGCGGTGGCATGGGCGTTGTCTATCGGGCGGTGCAGCGGAGCCTGGGCCGCGTGGTGGCCATCAAGATGCTGCTGCGGCGGGACCTGGCCAGCCATGCCGACCTGGCCCGGTTTCGCAGTGAGGCCGAGGCGGCTGCCCGGCTGGATCATCCTGGCATCGTGCCGATCTTTGAAGTGGGCGAGCATGACGGCCATCCCTTCTATTCGATGCGGTACATCGAGGGGACGACGCTGGCCAAGCGGCTGCAGGCCGGGCCGATTCCGCCGCGGGAGGGTGCCGAACTGCTGGCCCGGGTGGCCGAGGCGGTGCAGGCAGCCCATACCCGGGGGGTGCTCCACCGCGATCTGAAGCCGTCGAACATTCTGATCGACACCGCCGGCAAGCCGCACGTGTCAGACTTTGGCCTAGCCAAGCGGCTGGAAGACGATCAGACGATGACCCACACCGGGGCGATCATCGGCACGCCGTGCTACATGTCGCCTGAGCAGGCGGCGGGTAGCCGGGGTGACGTCGGCCCGGCCAGCGACATCTGGAGCCTGGGGGCGATTCTCTATCAGGTGCTGGTGCACCGGCCGCCGTTTCAAGCCTCCAGCCCCATGGACACCCTGCTGGCGGTGCTTGAGCTTGACCCTCCGATGCCGCGGTCGATTGACCGCCAGGTGGACCGTGACCTGGAAATGATTGCCTTGAAGACGCTGCAAAAGCCGCAGGATCTGCGGTATGTGACGGCGGGTGATCTGGCGGCCGACCTGCGGGCCTTTCTGGCGGGCGAGACGGTGGCGGCCCGCCGCGGTGGGCTGTTTGACGTGGCCAGCCGGCTGCTCCGCGAGACTCACCATGCCGTGGTGCTGGAAAACTGGGGCCTGCTCTGGATGTGGCACTCGGTGGTGGTGCTGATTCTGTCGGTGATCACCGACGTGCTGGCCTGGCAGGGTGTGGAGAGCCGCTGGCCCTATGTGGTGCTCTGGACCGGGGGCCTGGCCCTCTGGGCCCCGATCTTCTGGGCGCTGCGGCACCGGGCCGGGCCGGTGACGGCGGTCGAGCGGCAGGTGGCCCACATCTGGGGCGGCACGATGATTGCCAGCATGCTGCTGTTTTCGGTGGAGGAGCTGCTGGGACTGCCGGTGCTCAGGCTCTCGCCGGTGCTGGCGCTGTTGGCCGGGATGATGTTCTTTGCCAAGGCGGGCATTCTGTCGGGTGTGTTTTACATCCAGTCGGCGGCGCTCTTTGCGACGTCGCTGGTAATGTGCGGCCTGCCGCAGTTCCAGCACATTCTGTTCGGCCTGGTCAGCGGCGGCTGCTTCTTTCTGCCGGGGCTGAAGTATTACCGGCAGCGAGCCGGGGCCGGCCGGTAGTTGTGCAAAAAGGTGTCAGGACTCTTTTCCCAGTCTGGGACCGCCAACCTGGCATCGGTGCGGAAAAGAGTCCTGACACCTTTTTTCATGCTTTGAAGCCCGAAGCGCAAGCTGAGGGGAACCCGCGTTTTTGAACCCAGACACGCATTCCCTCGGCTCGCGCCTCGGGCTTCCCGGCATCATGGCTGCAATCCTTGGGCTATCGCAGCCGAACACCATTGCGATGGATGGCTTTCTCCACGAGCGGCTAGCTCTTGCCCGGGCCCACCTGCTTGCGGACCAGATAGAGCGGCCGGCCGATGACCTCGGTGTGAATGTGGCCGATGTAGAGGGCGACCAGGCCCATGCAGCTCAGCACGATGCCGTTCATGATGACATTCGTGACGATCACGAAGGCGATGTTCGAAAAGGCAAACGAGTTGCTGCCGCCGAACTTATCGACCAGCATGAAGCCGAGCAGGCCGCCGAAGACGACGACGACGAACAGGCCGATGTAGCCGGCCAGCTTCAGTGGCAGCAGGGAAAAGGCCATGAAGCTGTTGAGGGCCAGGCGGATGAGCCGGCGATAGCTGTAGCGGGCGGTGCCAGCGTGGCGGGCGGGGGCATCGAAGTCGATGGTGGTGCGTTTGAAGCCCATCCAGTCGATCAGGCCGCGGAACAGCCGGTTGCGTTCGGTGAACTGCTTCAGTGCGTCGATGACGATGCGGTCGAGCAGCCGGAAGTCGGTGGTACCCGGCTCCATTTTGAATTCTGAAATGCGATTGAGCAGCAGGTAGAACAGCCGCGAGCCCGCCCGGCGGGCCAGGGGCTGTTCATCGATTTTCACCCGCCGCGTGGACACCACTTCAAAGCCCTGCTGCCACTGGGCCAGCAGCTGGGGGATATAGCGGGGCGGGTGCTGCAGGTCGGCGTCCATGATGATGACGGCGTCGGCGTCGAGGGCCTGCAGGCCGGCGGTGAGGGCCATCTCCTTGCCGAAGTTGCGGGAGAGTTCGATCACGCCGATCCGTGGATCCGCGGCGGCGGCCTGCTCGAGCAGGGTGGCCGTGTCGTCACTGCTGCCGTCATCGACGAAGAGAACGGTGAAGGCATAGTCGGGCAGCCCGTCCAGCACGGCGGTCAGCTCGCGCAGCAGGCTGGGGATAGTGCCCGCCTCGTTGTAGGCGGGGATGAGAATGGCGATGTGCGGCTGCGGCATGAACGGGTTCTCCAAGCCAAAGTATGGCGCAGGAAGGCTGCCGCGTCAGCCACCGGGCAGCTTCGTGACGGTCACCCGATTGTTTCCAGATCAACGTCTTCGTTTTTGCCCACTCATGAACCATAGCCCGTATGCTTATGACTCACGGTCAGCGGTATCGAACGGCGGCGCCGTAATCCGCGCCCATCCCTTCAGTCTTGGTTATTCGCACCATGCCCGAAGTGTCTCGTTTTTTTGGGATTGTCATCGGCATTTTTCCGCGCGAGCATCCTCCGGCTCATTTTCACGCCGTCTACGGTGATTACCAAGTCACGGTCACTATTGAGTCAGGAGAGGTCACGGGCGAATTTCCACGACGTGCCCTGCGACTTGTCGAAGAGTGGCGATCGCTTCATCAGGCAGAACTCTTAGAAAACTGGAATCTGTTGCAGACTGGTCGCCCGGCAATCAAAATAGAACCACTGGAGTGATCGCATGATTCCAAAAGTCGTTTCAGCCCATCACGTTGCTGGGCATGTCATTCATCTTCGGTTCGCCGATGGCACGGAAGGCGATATCGATCTCGGCCCCGAACTCTATGGTGACCTTTTTGAGCCGCTGAAGGACGGTGCGCTTTTCGCACAATTCGTGATCCATCCAGAGTTCCACACGCTCTGCTGGCCCAATGGCGCCGATCTGGCCCCCGAGTTTCTCTACGAGAAAACGCGAGTAACCGCCTAATGCGGTATCCCCTGCCCACGCCAGGAACCACCGACCGCGACCTGGTGTCTGCAGCGGCGCTGATGCGCGGGCTAGCCTGCGGGCATGCGTCCTGCGGCTTTCTGCGGACCACGGCTTAAAGGCCTGCGATCGCTTGGGCCGCCTTGCGGCCGTACGAGGTACAGCGGCCGATCACCTCGGTGCGGATGTAGTCAACGGAGAGGGCGACCAGGCCGATCGAGCCGGCCAGCTTGAGCGGAACGAGCGAAAAGGCCATCAAGCTGTTGAGGGCCAGCCGGAAGACCCGCGAGCCGAGGCGACAGAGGAAGGGCTGAATGTCGTCACCGGAGACGGTAAATACGATTCGGTAGCGACGACCTCGGTTCGTGTGGAAGATTTTCTGTTGGATGTATTCCGGGAACAGATCATTTTTGGGGAGCTTGTCCGGCGACATCGACCTGTTCAGCGAGTCGGCGTATTGCTTGCTCGAAGGAACGCCACTACGCCAGAGCACCTTGCGGGCTTCTTGCGAGAATTCAACCGTAGATGTGTTCAGCGTCACGTTCGGCACGGGGCAGGATGACAATCCGGTGGATCATCCTGTGTCACCGAGACGGTGTCGCTCACGGAACTCGCCGATGAATTCGGCCAGGCTGCGGCCTTCATGCCGCCGGGCATCGTGCAACGAGGCGCGGATGGCCGCGGCATCATCTGCTGAAGGATGTGACGTTCGCCATTCGTCCACCAACTCCTCCAGGCTTGTGGCGTTGTGTGAGTGGCGGAGTCTGTCTGCGGCAAAAACCGCAAATTGGCGAATCTCTTCTTCTGTTGCAGGCATTCAAAAAACTCCGATATCCAGCGTTGTCTTTGCCTCGTGGCTTCAACCCATCTGGACCGTTTCACTGGGGCAGATCAAGTCCCGCAAAACCGGTACACCCGTTCATCATAGGGGACGACGGCTCGATGTCAAGCCGGCAGTGATTGAGCGTCGAGACAACGGTCGGCAGCGGTGATCGGCATGTCGTCCCGGCCTACTTTTGGAAATGCGGATCGAGGTATTACGGTGGCCGACTACCCTGATGGCGAGGAGACGTTCGACGTTGTCCGGGACGTGATCCACCTGCGAACCATCATTCCCAGCCGCAAGGCAACGCGACAGTGCTTGCAGCTGCGGAGCGACCGGCAATGAAACCCGCGACGCCTCGGCTGAATCACCACGAAGAAGCCATCGATGAGGCATTCGACCACGACCTCACTGGCATCCAGCGGCAGGCGGATGAGCGGAGCCTCCCAGCGCAAAGCCCGATCTCCGGCCTGCTTCACCAATTCGTCGACGGGCAGATCGCCATCTACTCGGAAGGATAGTCGGGACGGCAGCCATGGTAATGCCCGTCGAGTGAACCCACCGGCCCGCTTTCAAAAATTGGAGCCGCCTGTCGGGGCCTCCGGTTGAGGCGGGCTGCCCGTGCTGCATCGTGGCCACCTCGGGTAGCAGGCTCGGGATGCAGCAGACGCTAGATAGCGTTTGCCCCGTTGGAGGCCGGGGTGAGAACCGTGTTTCAGGGCTGCGGCAGAAATAAGGTCTCCCAGCAGAGGCATGTCGCAGAAAGGCTGCCGCCTCAGCCGCCGCGCATCGCTGCTGTCCTCGCCACATCATTTCCAGCTCAACGTCTACTATTTAGACCCGTGGTTAAACAGCGTTACCACCGGTTGCCTTGTCACTGGCTCCTGTGCGGATAAGAGTCCTGACAACTCTTGCCCGCTCAACGACCGCAATTCATCCCGGTCGAACGAACAGCCAGTCATGGTGAGATAAACGAGTGACTGTCTCGTAATGTTCACCAAGCAGCTCCGCGATGCGTTCGGGCTGGGCGGTTTCGACTAAGATCCAACGGGGCGCGTGCCTCGCTAGGTCAAGTCCTCTTAGAACGTCTTTTTCGTAACCCTCGACGTCCAAACTCAACAGATCGATTCGCGGCAAACTACTTTCATCGATAACATCGGAAAGGGTTCGTCCCTGGACAATGGTTGAACGTCGATGAATTCCCTGTATGCTTTCTGCCAACTTCACATGTGCTTCGTCGGCCCCCGTAGATCCTCTTGCGTGCTGTACGATACTCATGAGGTCAACATCT
>CBFIHA010000071.1:0-19431 GCA_965662195.1 uncultured Pirellulales bacterium | reverse complement strand
GGACTCGCGCCGCTGTCGCCGTGGAAATACCGCTCCGCCTGGCGAGCTGCGGGATCGTCATCCGTAGTTCTTTCCTGCGTTCATCGAGGTGCGAGATTGGCGACTGAATCATGGCTGCCATGACGGCCCTCAAAATATAGTCGTAAATGAGTCGAAATCCAATGAAATAATATCATATACGATACGAATTAGCTACAGATAATCGTTTTTAAGCATCAAAAATTGAAAAATCGTTGTATTTCTACACGGATTGTCCGGCCAGCTGAAAAACGTGGATGGCCAGGAGCGACTTCGCCTCCTCGCCCGCGGGTTCGAAGTGAGCGTTCCGCTTGCTGGCGGCGAACCGCTACGCCCCGCAGGTGGTGTACGGCTGGTTCCTTGCGCCGTCCGCCTGCCGGTCCGCCCATGGTCGCTGCGGTCATAGGGTTTTCCGCGCGATGCCGCCCAGAGAAGGCGCCGCTCCACAGAGCGGTCTCTGAGAACCTCGAGAGCTGGCTCGCCTGGCGGGAAGCCGCCGAGCGGCCAGTGCCGGGCTACGTTGAGGAGAAACTCCGCGGCTATCTCGAGTGCGGCAATTCTGCTTCGGATTCGCCCGTGCTCGCTGCACGGACTGCGGCCAGGCGTTCCTCGTGGCATTCTCCTGCAAGAGCCGCGGCGTCTTTCAAGCCTCGCCCGAAGACCTTCCCGTGATCGGCATCCACAGCCTCTGAGTCCTGCCGGACGAGAGGCATCAACGAAGCCGCCACGCGGCCAGCCTCGGAGAGACTCCGCAAGACCCCAGAAAAACACAACTCCGGGGGGAAGCCAGGCGTTCCGGGTGCCGGTATCGACGTCGTAGCCAAACCCTCGCACTGTGACGGCGTCGGGGCCGCTGGTGGGAATCCAGGGGTGATGCATGATTGCCGAAATCCCCCGCCGGACATCGGTCCGCGAACCACAACAGCCCCTGCTCTGCCCGCGAACGCAGCCATGAAGGGTTCACCTAGGCAGCCCATGAAACGCCGGAGGCTCTGACCGACGCGCAGCCAGGAATATTCCGCAGGGCCGCGGGCCACTGCCTTTTTCCCGCAACCTGACACAAAACACTGAAAATGAGGAAATTTTCGGCGTTAGATTCCGTTCGTGCGCACGACGTATTAATGGGAAACAGTTCGGCACTCCGTACGGAAAGATTCCATGATAGTGTCAACAGAGGGGCGACAACCTGACAGTGACGCATTTGTCAAGGTGTTTATCAGCCACCAGAGGCAGATCTATGCCTTTATCGGTAGCCTGCTGCCGCAACAGGCTGAACTGGATGATATCTATCAGCAGACCTGCCTCCTGCTTTGGCAGAAGCGGGACCAATATGATCAGGACCGGCCGTTCCTCCCTTGGGCGTACGGCTTTGCCCGAAACGAGGTCTTCAGCTTTCTCCGTCGGCAGGGCCGCGACGCCAACCGCCTGAGCCCCGATCTGCTCGCCCAGATTGCAGAGGTTCGCGCAGTAGAAGACGAGCAGGCGGCTGCCCGCCGGGCCGCGTTAGAGGCCTGTCTGCAAAAACTCTCTCCAGCCCAGCAGGAACTCCTGAAGGCTCGGTATGCCAGTTCGACTTCGCTGAAGGAGTTGGCCGGTTCACTTGCGACTACCGCCGCAGCCTTAACGATGCGGTTGCAGCGGATCCGGCAGGCCCTGCTGCAGTGTATTGAAGCAACCGTCACGGGAGTCATGCCGTGAGTCATGATCGAACAGACGGAAGAACAACACCTCCGCGGCAGCCTCCTGTCGATGAACTGCTGCCGCTGATAAGCCGGCTCTGTGATGGGCGGCTGACGCGGTCAGAATGCCAGCGGTTGGAGCGGCTGTTGGCGAGTTCTGATGGTGGTGAGGCGATCAATCTCTATCTTGCAGCGATGGAACTGCACGCCTCACTTTCGTGGCGGTGGCATGGCAGTCGCCAGACAGTGACGATCCCAGCAGGAGCCACGCCAGAGCGGCGGCCGGCGGCGACCGCATCCCTGCTCGAATGGTTGGACGCGACTGGTGACCGGGTCGCATCCGTAGTTGGGAACTCCCTGCTGGCGGTTGGCAGGAGGCTGTCTCGCCGACGGGGTTGGCTCGTTGTTGGGCTGATTGCGGGCAGCCTGCTGATTGTGGCAGGCTGGGCCAGTGGCATTGCCAATGGCCCACTTCAACAGGTTGTGAGCTCCTTTGGGACTTCACCACGGCCGCAGCGGTTGCCCGGCTCAATCGCCTGCGTGACAGCGGCTCACGATGCGGTCTGGGCAGCGTTAAACGAAGGCCACAAAGATGGAGCCGGCCACCGGCACCCCAACTTGTTCGATAGCCTGTTTGCAGGCCATCGAGTTGAGCTTGTCAGTGGGCTTGCCGAGATCAGGTATGACTCGGGAGCGACGATCATCCTGCAGGGACCGGCCCGGTTAACGATCACCCAGTCGACACAGCTTGAGTTGGAGCGGGGTCGGGCCACGGTCACACTCGATTCCCGGCATGGTTCGCAGCCAGGCGAGCACGTACGGTTTGCGGTGGTAACCCCGACTGCGACGGTTCATGACCTCGGCACCTCGTTCGGCGTAGCGGTGGCTGATTCCGGGACGACCGATGTTGTGGTGTTTGCCGGTGTCGTCGATCTGTTGCCCCGAGGCAGTGCGGGTGGTCAAGTCGTCCGGTCCCAGCGGCTGACTGCTGGCAGCAGGGCCCGGGTGGATACCGCTCGGCAGGTCAGTGAGCCGCCGGTTGGGGTGGCACGCCAGTTCGTGCGAACAACGCCACGGTCCGCTGACGGTGCTGTGCCACCCCCTTTCCCCTGGAGTGCCGCTGCTGCTGTCACCATCTTCGACGCCCCCTTCCATGGCGAAGGGCAGCTCTCCGGTAGCTCGCCTGTGTCCCATGGTGGCCGCGGCACTGCCTCGTGGATTGCCCCCCTCTCAGGCTGGCGGTGTGAGCCGGCAGTTGGCGGGCTGGTTACTGGCGATGGTGCCGCCTTCCTGCCTGTCACGATCGAGCCCGGGCACCTCTACCGCATCACCGTCGATCTGCAGGTGACTGCCGGCGGCCAGGGCTGGGTGGCCGTTGGTCTGACCAACTCACCCGACCCCCGAATCTCTGAGTTCACTTCGGTGTCGGTGCTCCAGCGGCACAACCCGGCTGCGGCCGCGAACGAATGCCGGCTCGGCAGGCGGCGGGACAGTCGCGTGCTGGCAACTGACCGGCTCAGTGGCCGTCGTCGTCGGACGCTGATTCTTGATACGACCGCTCCCGTCTGGCGGGTCTGGGCGACAGCCGACGGCGAAGGATGGACCGGCCCTTTCAAGCTGGTTGATCCATTGCATCGGCAGATCACGCACGTCGGTCTCGCGGCCTTCCCGCACACTCAGGCGATCGTTCATAGATTGCGGGTGGAAAGCCTCACATTGCCGGTGGAGGTAAGTCGATCCCGCGTGCCTGGTTCGTCAGCACGGTCTTTTTCGTCAGCCAGCACGTGGCTGCCATTCTCTCCGTTTGGTTCCCATGTTTCACCAAAGTCCATCAGGAGCATCCTATGATTGCTTTAGGCACAACCGTTTGCCCCCACAGTAGAAAACGGGCATTCACTTTAATTGAGCTTTTGGTGGTGATCGCCATCATCGGCGTGCTCGTAGGGCTCCTGCTGCCCGCAGTACAGCAGGCCCGTGAGGCAGCCCGCCGAGCATCGTGTGTCAACAACATGAAACAGCAGGGGCTGGCGATTCATAACTACGTCGATGCGCAAAAATCGCTCCCCCCGGTGAGCCATCAAGGTAATGCGCACGGTCCGAATGCCTGGGTGTTTCTCTTACCATACCTCGAAGAATTGGCGACTTATCAGCAGCTGAACCTCGATGGTAATTTCTGGTTTGGGACCACTGGCTACACCGATACCCTCAAGAACGCGGATGCACTCGCGGGTTTGCGAGTGCCGGCTCTGGCCTGCCCGTCGACGGCCTTTGAGCAGATGGTCACCGCTTCAGGTGGCCATGGCAACGGAAAGCAGTATCAAATGGGCTCCTACGTGGTCATCACCGGCTCGGCGATCTCACCGAAGCGGGACAATGCCGGAGGATACGGCCCAGTCTCGGGTGCCGGGGTTTTCGGCCCGCGGGCTGTCACCGATGCTCGCCTTCCGCGTGGACTGCGTTCCGTTGGCAAGCAATGGAAGGATGCCACGGACGGCCTGAGCAAGTCTCTGTTGACGGGCGAGCAATCTGATGTCGCCACCGATGGTAGCGACAGCATCCGGCCTAGAGGGATGAACTTTTTCATGGGTCGGAACTACAACGCCGGAACTGCCGAGGCCGATAACCAGTGGGGTGGGGGCAGCGGCGGCGAGAGTCGTTGCTTCGGCACCACCACGGTGCGGTATCGCCTTAACTACAAGACTCGCTCGGCCGGAAACAATTCCGGTGGAAATTGTAACACCGCTATTCAGTCAGCGCACCCGGCCGGTGCCCATGGCCTCTTTGCCGATGGGTCAGTCGCGTTTTTGAATGAAAATCTGGAACTACTCGTTCTGCAGCGTTTAGCTGATGCCAATGACGGCGAAGTGGTTAATTATCCGTGATTTGTTCTTGCAAGGAGAAAAACCCATGAAAGGATTGCAGGACCGTCGGCATGAGATGTTGCTGTCGATAGGCCTCGGAGGCTGGTTGCTGTTGGTGTCGGGCTGTGGGCCATCGGTGCCACAGGGGACGTTGGTGGGAAGTGTGCAGCACCAGGGAACTGCCCTTCAGGAAGGGACGGTGCAACTCTATTCGCCGGGTCTTGGGGAAGGCGGGATGGCTGTGATCGCCGCCGACGGCTCGTTTACCATTGAGGCGCTGTCACCAGGAAAATACCAGCTCGCAATTGAGCCGCCCGAGGTATTGAACGATTACGGGGGAAAGGCGGCACCAGGCTATGAACCGAAGCGGGTGGAAAACATCCCGAGAAAGTACCGTCGGTTTGAAACCAGTGGCCTGGAGGTGACAATCACTGAGGGCGACAACAGCTTTGATGTGGTTATGGAGTGACCCGTGGACACCTGCTCCACAGCCGGCTACGCGAGCGGGGGCAGGAGCCGGGTCAGTTCGATGACCACCGGCTGACCGGCCGCATCGACAACATCGGCGCAGCAGAGTCATGCCTCAAATGAACGAGTTGAACTGTTGCTAGTAGAAAGTACACAGAGAGACATCAGCAGCGGTCTGTCAATCAGTCAGACCGTTCGCTGTGGCTGCCGCTGAACCACATCACCACGGAGTAGAAGACCGGGGTGAAGAAGATGCCAAAGATGGTCACGCCGAGCATGCCGGAGAAGACCGCCGTGCCGAGGGCGACCCGCATCTCCGCTCCGGCCCCGCGGCCCAGCAGCAGCGGCACCACGCCGAGGATGAAGGCGAGCGAGGTCATCAGGATCGGCCGCAGCCGCTGGACCGCCGCCTCCAGTACGGCCTGGGTTCGTGGCAGCCCGTCAGCCTCCCGCTGCCGGGCAAACTCCACGATCAAGATCGCGTTCTTGGCCGCCAGCCCCACCAGCACCAACAGGCCGATCTGGGTGAAGATGTTGTTGTCACTGCCGGCGATCCAGACGCCAGCGATCGCCGCCAGCAGGCACATCGGCACAATCAGAATGACGGCCAGCGGCAACAGCCAGCTTTCGTACTGGGCGGCCAGCACCAGGAACACAAACACCGTTCCAAGCACAAACACAAAGCTCGCGGTGTTACCTGCCAGCACCTGCTGCAGCGACAGATCGGTCCATGCATAGTCCATGCCGGGCGGCAGCAGTCCGCGGCCGGCCGGGGGGGGACTGGCCAGGGCCCCCACCAGCCCGATCGCTTCACCCGAACTGGTCCCCGTCAGGGTGCTGCCCGACAGGTCAGCCGCCGGGGCGAGGTTGTAGCGGGTGACGATCGCCGGGCCGCTGGTCTCCTCCACCGTTAGCAGCGTTGCCAGCGGCACCATCTCGCCATTGGCATTCCGCACCTTGAGCTGGCCGACATCCTCCGGCAGCATCCGGAAGGGCGTGTCGGCCTGAGCGTTCACCTGCCAGTTGCGGCCAAAGGCGGTGAAGTCGTTGACATAGGCACTGCCCAGATAGACCTGGAGCGTCTGGTTGATCGCGGCAATCGAGACACCGGCCGCCTTGGCCTTGGTCCGGTCGATATCGATGAACAGCTGTGGCTGGTTGGCCTTGAAGGTGGAAAACAGCCCGACCAGGCCGGGCTGGGCGGCCAAGGCCCCGGCCAATTCTGCCGTTGCTTGCTCCAGCACCGCCGGCCCATGGCCGGTGCGGTCCCGCACCTGCAGCTTGAAGCCACCGGTGTTGCCCAGGCCGTCGATCGGCGGGGCATTGAAGACCACACACTCCGCCTCGCGAATGGCGGCAAACTTCTGCCGGAGCGTCCGGGCGATGGCAACGGCCGACTTGGCAGGATCAACCACCCGGCTGGCGAAGGGATCGAGCACAACAAACATGCCGCCGGTGTTTGAGAGGCTGACCCCTGAGAGCAGCGAGTAGCCCGAGACCGCGATCGTGTGGGCAACGCCGGGCGTCTCGGCGGCCAGCTGCTCCAGCCGCTTGACCACGCGGGCGGTCCGCTCCTGGCTGGCCCCTTCCGGCAGCGTGGCATTCACCAGCAGATAGCCCTTGTCCTGCTCGGGGATGAAGCCGACCGGCACGGTTGTGAAGCCGAAGTAGGTCAGGCCCATCAGGGCGATGTAGAGTCCGACCATGACGATGGCGATCCGCAGGAACAGACCCACGACTGCGCCATAGGCTCCGGTGGTGACATCAAAGAACAGATTGAACAGCCGGAACAGGCCAGCCAGCAGCAGATTGACCAGCGGTGTGATCAGGCCGGCCACCACCAAGCCAGCAGCAAAAACCCCGAGCCGCACACCCCAGAGGGCCAGCGGCGGGGCTGCGTCGGCCAGCCCGGCCCAGACAATCGCTTGGTCTTCACCCAGCCAGACAGCCAGCAGTCCGCCGAGCAGGCCGATCACGGTGCGGGGCAGCGGGCTGTTGGTGTGTTGGGCGGCCAGCGGCGTGGCGGTCTCTTCGTGGCCGGCAAAGAAGATTGCCGCCAGGGCGGGTGAGAGGGTGAGTGAGTTGAGGGCTGAAAAGGCGGTGCTGACAGCGATCGTGATCGCGAACTGGCGGTAGAACTCACCGCTGATCCCGGTGATGAAGCTGGTCGGCACGAAGACGGCGGCGAGGACGAGGCTCATCGCCACCAGGGCACCACTGACCTCCCGCATCGCCTGGCGGGCCGCCTCGCGGGCCGGCTTCCCCTGGCTGATTAGCCGCTCGACGTTCTCCACCACCACGATGGCGTCATCGACCACAATGCCGATGGCCAGCACCAGCCCGAAGAGCGAGAGGTTGTTCAGCGAAAACCCCAGCCCCGCCATCACGGCAAAGGTGCCGATCAGTGAGACCGGCACCGCCAGCATCGGAATCAGCGTGGCCCGCCAGTTCTGCAGAAACAGCAGCACCACCACGAAGACCAGCACCACCGCTTCGAACAGCGTCTTGATGACTTCTTGGATGCTCTCTTCGACGAAGACGGTGGTGTCGTAGATGATCTGCTGCTCAAGGCCGGGCGGGAAGCTGCCGGCGAGCCGCTGCATCTCCTGCCGCACCCGCTCGGCCGTGGCGATGGCGTTGGAACCGGGCCGCTGGAAGATCGCAATCGTGATCGTCTCGCGGCCGTCGAGGGTGCTGGCGGTGTCTGCGTTCTTGGCCCCGAGTTCCACCCGGCCGATGTCGCGGATCCGCACAATCTCGCGGCCGACGGTCACTGGCCCGGTGGCGGTGGCTGCGTCATAGCCGGTCTTGACGATGATGCCGGCGAAGGCTTCGGGCTCCAGCAGCCGGCCGGTGGTGTTCAGCGGCACCTGGAAGGCGATGCCAGGCTCCGCAGGCGGCTGGCCCAGGCGGCCGGCCGGCACCTGGACGTTCTGTTCGCGGAGGGCCTGCACCACGTCGCCGGCTGAGAGGTTCCGCGTGGCCAGCTTGTCGGGGTCGAGCCAGATCCGCATCGCATAGTCGCGGGCCCCAAGGAAGGCGACATCGCCAACCCCATCGAGCCGGGCCAGAGCATCCTTGACCTGGATCAGGGCATAGTTGCTGAGATAGAGCTGGTCGTAGCGGCCATCGGGGGAGAACAGGTTCACGCACAGCAGGATGCTGGGTGATTTCTTCTTGGTCATCACGCCCTGCCGCTTCACCTCTTCGGGCAGCTTGGCCTCGGCAATGGCTACCCGGTTCTGGGTCAGCACCTGGGCCAGATCGATGTCGGTGCCAAGCTTGAAGGTGACGTCGATCACGGCCTGGCCGTCGCCCGTGCTCTTCGATGAGATAAAGAGCATCTCTTCGACACCGTTGACCTCCTGCTCAATCGGTGTGGTCACCGTGTCGGCCACCACCTGGGCCGAGGCACCGGGGTAGATCGCCTGAATCGAGATCGTCGGGGGGACCACCTCAGGATACTGGCCAACCGGCAGGCCGATTGCGGCGATGCCGCCGACAATCACGATGACCAGCGAAAGCACCGTGGCAAAGACGGGCCGGTCGATGAAGAATTGGCTGATCACGGGTTGGCAGCTCCCGGCTGGACCGCAGCCGTGTCGGCCTCGATCACTGGCCGCACCAGGCTGCCATCACGGGCCCGGGCGAGTCCCGAGATCACCAGCTGTTCGTCTCCGTCGAGGCCCCGCTCAATCACCCGCAGGATGCCGGCGGGGTTGGCCACGCTGCGGCCGGTCTCGACTGGCCGATGGATGACGCGGTTTTCGGCATCGATGACCGCGACGTAGCGGCGGCCCTGATCGACACCGATGGCCAGTTCGGGTACCAGCACGGTCGGCTGCGGCTGGCCGATGGTCAGCCGCAGCCGCAGGAACATGCCGGGGGTGATCAGGCCATCGGCGTTGGGGAACTCTCCCCGGCAGCGGACCGTGCCGGTGGTCGGCTTCACACCGATATCGACAAAGTCGAGGATGCCCTGGTGGGGAAAGCCGGTTTCGGTCACCAGCTGAGCCGTCACGGGAATCTTCAGTTCCTTGACGTTCCGCCACTCGACCGCCTTGCCTCCCCGGTCGGCGATGGCCTGCTGCCGGGCCCGCAGCAGCGCCCGTTCGTCGGCATCGAAGTAGACCCGCATCGGGGCGGTCGTCACGGCGGTGGTCAGTCGGGTGGCACCGTTGCTGCTGCCCGAGACCAGGTCACCGACGTCGACCTCGCGGGTACTCACGCGGCCGGAAAGCGGTGAGTCGACTTGGCAGAACTCCAGATCGAGTGCAGCCTGCGCGACCGCGGCGGTCGCCTTGTCGAGCATCGCTTTGGCGACATCCCGCTTGGCGACGATAATTTCATACTGCTCCTGGGTCACCACCATCTTCGGCAGCAGGGTTTTGTAGCGGCCGACCTCG
Organism: uncultured Pirellulales bacterium; assembly: GCA_965662195.1. Taxonomy (GTDB): domain Bacteria; phylum Planctomycetota; class Planctomycetia; order Pirellulales; family UBA1268; genus UBA1268. The sequence goes on along the minus strand of CBFIHA010000071.1, from coordinate 9,999 downwards.
TTTTCCAGTTCCTTCAGTTCGGCCACCGCCTTGGCCACCTCGGCTTTGGCCTGATCCCGGACGACCGCGTAGGGCCGCTGATCAATCGTAAACAGCGGGTCGCCCCGCTCGACCCGCTGGCCATCCTCGAAGTGAACCTGGGTGATGAAGCCCGAGACGCGGGCCTTGATCTCGACGGTCTCGACCGCGGCGGCGTTGCCGGTGAACTCAAGGGTTTCGGCCAGGTCGCGAGTCAGCGGCGGGGCGACGACCACCTCGGGCGGCGGCGGCTCGATCAGCGGCGGGGCAGGCCGCTGGCAGCCAGCCAGCAGGGCGAGCAGCAGCAGTGGTCCGATGGCAGCGGGACGGTGGCGCAGTGCCTGCGACCCGCGGTGCTGGGTCTGCGGCCGGTCGCCAAAAGAGCTGTGCATTTGATCCCTTATTGGCCTTTGAAAATTCTTTTCAAGTCAGTTTCCACGCAAGCCCGAAGCGGAAGCGAGGGACACCGGGGAGGAGAGCCTATTTTCCCTCGCTTGCGCTTTTTGATGTTGCGCTGAGTGAAACCGAAATCCAGGAAGCCCGAGGCGTGAGCCGAGGGAATGCGGTTCGGGGATCACACACGCAATTTCCCTCACTTGCGCTTCGGACTTTGAAGCATGGGGGTTTTTCTGGCGATTGATGCAAACGCGCAACATCAAAACTTGCGCTTCGGACTTCTATGAATCGATTGTTCGATTCGCAATAAAAACCTGTTTTTCTGCTCGTGAGAGCATACCAGTATCGGTTCCGGCGCTCATCAAGGGCTCTCCCTGGTGACGACGCCCCACCGCCGCCGGCTGTGGCGGTTGATCAGCCACCAAGCCGTCGGCTGGTGCCGGTGGTTGTCCCGCGGGCCCAGCCGGCTCTCAAAAGTGCCGGTGACCGTCCACTCGGCTGAACTGCTACGGTGTGCGATTCTTGGAGTGGCTCCTCCCGAAGGGGCCAGCCGCTGACTTGAAGCAGATAGCCCCGCAGTGCCAAGGAGAGGCAGCATGCTCGAGTGGGTGAAACGCGACTCGCTCAACGAACGTCTTACAGGTCCGGTAAAGCTGGTATCTTCTCTGATGGATAGTGGGCGCGGGCTTCGGCCTCAAACGATTATCGCGACGCCAAGGGTGCTGGTCTGTGTCGAAGCGAACGATGAATCTGTCGTGGAACTTCGGCGCCGCGAGTTGGCAGTTGGGCGAATCGAGCGATGGTCGGCGAGGTCTTCCCGGTTGTGGTGGTCTGTCGGCTGGAACTGGGAAGCCACCCGTCGGGCAGAAGATGAACAGCCAGAGCGGGCGGAATCATGAAAGTTGTCCACGTCAGCAGCTATGACCTGCCGGGGCAGCGATTCAACGGGATGTCAATCCACCGCTCATTGCTCGCCCAGGGGCATGAGTCGGACTATGTGGTTGATATCAAGTATTCGACGGAACCGCGGGTGCATGCGCTGGGCCCGCGGCTACTGCGGCGATTGAATGGCGTGGCCCAGCGGCTGGAGACGCGCCAGTCGCGGCAATCCGACCTGGCGGTGCTTGGGCTGGGCATGTTTATGCATCCCTTCACCTGGCGGGCCGAGCTGGTGCATCTGCAGCTCTTGCATGCCCGTAGTTTTTTCAGCCTGCGGCTGCTGCCGTTGCTTGCCCGGGGCCGCCGGCCCGTGCTCTGGACGCTGCATGACCCGTGGATCACGACCGGGCATTGCGTTCACGCCCTGGGGTGTGACCGCTGGCGTACCGGATGTGGTGATTGCCCGGATCTCACGCTCCCGCTTCCCATCAAAGAGGATCAAACGGCACGCAACTGGCAGCTGAAGTGGAAAAGTCTGAAGCGGGCGGCGATTCACCTGATCGTGGCCTCGCGCTGGATGGAGCGGCGGGTGGCCGAGAGCCCGATTCTTCAGCATCTGCCCAGATCCTTGATTCCCTTCGGGCTCGACCCGCAGGTATTTCATGTTGGCGATCAGGGTGCCGCGCGGGCAGAGCTGGGGATTCCGCCCGACGCCCGGGTGGCGGCGGTCCGTTGGGCGCCACACAACATCCTCAAGGGCACCCGGTTTGCTGAAGAGGCGCTGCTGCGGCTCCCTGAGGGGGTCGTTACCCATGTGCTCTGCTTCGAGTCTGATGGCACCGACCTGGCCCAGCTAGCGACCCGGTACCAGGTGATCCCCATGTCATGGCTGCAGGACGGGCCCGAGGTGGCCCGGGCGATGACGGCCGCCGACGTGTTCCTGATGCCCTCGGTCGGTGAGACCTTCGGAATGATGGCCATCGAGGCGATGGCCTGTGGCACGCCGGTGATCGTGTTCGAGGGCACCGCATTGCCCGAAGTGGTCGATGCCCCCCGCGGCGGTATCGCGGTGCCACAGGGCGATGCCGGGGCCCTGGCAGCGGCGATCACCAGACTGATGACCGAGCCGGGTGTTCGCCGCTGTGTCGTCGACCACGGTCTGGCACGCGTCGCCCACAATTACACCGAGGCCACCTATCGCTCACGGCACCTGTCGCTCTATCGAGAACTGATCGACGAGCATCGCCGCCCGCGTTGAGGCGACCGAGATCAAGGCTCAGGTTGGCCTCGGGCTGGCAGTCACCCGCCGGCCCCGGGCGGTTGTGGACTGTCTGTCTCGGGGCCCTGGAAAAGCCGATCAGGGCCTTTTTTCTGACGGGTACCCTGGAAAACCCACTCCCTGAGGCCCGCACGGCCAGTTGACCGCCGGCCCGCCGAATTTTTCAGATTTGCAAAAAACCCCACACATTTCGGGTGGTCGAGTGTAGTCTATGCGCATAGTAAGGGTTGGGACGTCGCAACAGAGTGTCTGGCGGCGGCGAACATTCACACACCCACCGATAAAGGTGAAGCAATGACAGACGGTTTTTTTGTGTTGGGCGCTGCAATGCCCGACCTCTCGATTTTTCAGTACAACGCGGTCGACAACATCTTTTCGATGACGGTCGCCACGATGGGCGCCGCGGCGTTGTTCCTGTTCATGTCGCGGTCACAGGTTGATGCGGAATACCGGCCAGCCCTGATGGTGTCTGGGTTGGTAGTGTCGATTGCCTGCTACCACTACTTCATGATTCGGCACAGCTGGAACGATGCCTACACCCTGGCGGAAGCGGGTGGCGGGTATGTGGGCACCGGTGCGGCCTTCAACGACTTCTACCGTTACGCGGACTGGATTCTGACCGTGCCACTGCTGATGGTTGAGCTCGTGGCCGTCCTCCGCCTGCCGGCAAGCAAGGCGACGAGCCTGCTCACCCGGCTGGTGATCGCAGCGGCGGCGATGATCGCCCTGGGCTATCCGGGCGAGGTCATTGCCGATCCGGCGCGTTGGACTGAGCGGGTTATCTGGGGTGGTCTCTCCTCCATTCCGTTCTTCTACATCCTCTACGTCTTGTGGGGTGAACTGACGAAGTCACTCGAAACACAGCCACCCGCTGCCCGCAAGCTGATCGAGATCTGCCGCCTGGTCTTGTTGATCACCTGGGCGGTCTATCCGATTGCCTATGCCCTGGGCGGTACCCCAGAGGCCCTCACGGCGAAGGCTGGTGGTGAGGTCGGTGCCGGCGGCATTGTTGGCCTGCAGATCGGCTATGCAATCGCCGACATGACGGCCAAGGCCGGTTTTGGTGTGCTGATTTACTTCATTGCACGGGCGAAGAGCAGCAAGGCTGCCACGGAGGGTGAGGCGGCTGTCGCCACGGCCTGATCGCGCACTCCTGCTTGAAGGAAACCATGACATGCACGCGGCCTCGGTAATCTTGCTCACCTGGGCAATGATCGGGGCCGCGTGCTTGGTTTCTCCCGTCGGCACTGCTGCTTTGGGCGGCGTGTTGGCGGTACTGGTTGCGGTGGTGGGCCTGCCCCATGGCGCCGCTGATCACCGGTTTGCCCGGCCGCGGCTCGAACCGATCTTCGGGCCGGCATGGATGGGGCTGTTTCTGGTGGGTTATGTGGCGATCGCAGCGGCGGTTGTGGCGGGCTGGTTTCTGGCCCCGGCTGTCACCATCGTGGTATTTTTTCTGGCTTCCGCATGGCACTTCGGCCAGGAAGAACCCCGGCTGCTGCCCGGGCCGCCGGTTCTGCAGCCGGTCTTCCGGTTTGCCCGTGGAGGATTGGTGATCTGGACACCGCTGGTGTTTCAGCCTGACGAGGTGGTCCGCATCCTCTCAGTGACCGCCCCGGCTGGACTCGGCAGCGACATTCAACTGGCGATCCGTGCATTGACGGCCTGCTCGTGGCCGCTGTTGGTCATTGCGGGGGTTGGCTGGGGCCTCCAGGGGCTGGTGGCCATTCAGCGCCGGGGCCGCAGGCGTCGGACTTTGCTTGTCGACAACGCATTGATCCTGACTTTCGTTGTGGTGTTCGCTTCGGCGAGTCCCATCGTGGGCTTTCTGGCCTACTTTTGTGCGTGGCATTCCGCCCGCGGCCTCCGACGGCTGCGGCGTGAACTTGGTGAGAGTTGGTCGCAGCTGGCGGTCAGCTTGGCGCCGCTGACGGTGGCCGCCATCGCCCTGGTGGCCGTGATGACGGGCGTTGTGTTACGGACGCCCAGCTGGAACGACACACTGATCCGGGCGACCTTCATTGGCCTCAGCGCGGTGGCTGTCCCGCATCTGCTGTTGCACGGAGCCGGACCGCTCATCGAGAAGGTGGCCACGCTACGGACGACCCGGACGCTTCAGTTGGGGAGCCCTGCATGAGGCCGGCCCGTGCGTTCGATCACGCAATCATTGGGGGCGGCCTGCAGGGCTGCCTGCTGGCTCATGCCCTCGCGGAGCACCGCCCGGAGGCGCGTGTTCTGCTCATCGAACAGGCCGATGCGCTCTGCGGGAATCACACCTGGTCGTTTCACGAGTCCGACATCCCGCAGCCGGCTCGTCGCTGGTTCGATCCGCTCGTCACCCACCGCTGGCCAGGCTACCTCGTCCGGTTTCCCGGACTGTTGCGGCGGGTGGGCATCCCCTACGCGACGATCACCTCCGACGGCCTCCGTGAGGCGACGCATCGGTTGGCAGCCGAGGTGGATGGCAGGGCCGGTCGGACGCCCCTCGTGATTCGTCGGAGCGAGGCGTGTGAGATCATCTCCCCGACCCAGGTGCAGCTGAGTGGAAATATCACTGTCGAATGCAAGACCGTGATCGATTGCCGGGGACGAGCGGCATCGGTTCGGTCCCCGAGTGGGGCTGGCTATCAGTCGTTCATCGGGCACGAGTACCAGACAACTCAGCGCTGGCCGGCGGCGGAGCCGACGGTCATGGATGTCCGAGCGGATCAGGCTTGTGGCTTTGAGTTCCTCTACGAACTTCCGCTGGGCCCCCATCGGGTTTTGCTGGAATACACCCGGTTCAACGAAGAGCCAGCCTGCGACCAGGCCCGCGCCGACAACCTCATCACACGGCGGCTGGCTGAGGCGGGTATCGACTCGGCGGAACTGGTCCGCACTGAAAGCGGCTGCCTCCCGATGCCCTATGCAACGCCGGCCAGAAGCCATCCCGGTGCGATCGCTGGTGGCTACGCCGGTGGGTGGTACCATGCCGCCACCGGATACTCGATGCCACTGGCGGTCCGCTTTGCCGAGATTGTTGCCCAGGCAGAGCCCGACAGCATCGCCGCCGCCGTCGCCGTGGCATCGTCGCAGGACTCGCTGCGCCGCGGATTCGCCCGCTTCCTCAATCGGCTGCTGTTCTGCCTCGTCAGGCCGGAAGACCGTTGGAAGATATTCCGGCGGTTTTATGGAGTGCTCTCCGAGGAGCGGATTGCCCGCTTTTACGGCCATCGCTTCAATGTCGCCGACGCGGCGCGGATCGTCATCGGTCGGCCACCGACCGGGCTGGCACCGATTCGCTTTGCCAGGTCTTTCCTCTCTCGCCCAGGCCCGGGACTGACATGATTACAAACCCACTCGGCTTTGCCGGGCATTCACACCAGACTGCAAGCACACGCCACGGTTGGTCCAAGGCGCTCCAACTGGCACCCGATCTCTACCCCGGTGTGGGTGGCAAGCGATTCAGGGGCACCCTGCTGCAGCGGGCATTCGAGTTTGCCGGCGGTCAGGGTGAAGCCCCGGCGGCAATCATCGATGCGGTCGAAATGCTCCACACCGGCTCGCTCGTGCTCGATGACTTTGAGGACGACTCGGTGACCCGGCGGAAGCAGCCGGCCCTGCACCGGGTGATCGGCCCTGCTCGGGCGGTCAACGCGGGCAACTGGATGTATTTCAGGGCGCTCGAGCTTGCGGCGGCAGCCTCTGAGGATCCTCTGAAGTCTATCGCGGTGCTGAAAAAGTTCATCGAGGTGGCAAGGCAGTGTCACGAGGGGCAGGCGATCGATCTCTCAACCCGGATTGATGAAGTCACGCCGCGGCAGGCCCAGGCCACGGCCCTCTCGATCTCGCGCTGGAAGACAGGCCGGCTCGTCTCGCTCGCTGCTTGGTGTGGAGCACAAGCCGCGGCGGGAGACGCCCAGACCCTGCGTGCCGTCGCTGCATTCGGCTGCCAGGTCGGGATCTGCCTGCAGATGAAGAATGACCTCGACGAACTTACCGACTTCATTGGCGGAGCGAAACGCTGCGACGACCTGAGGAACCGACGAGTCACCTGGCCCTGGGCCTGGGCTGCGGGTCGACTGTCTGGCAAACGATTCGCCTCGCTGCAGCGACGGCTGGGACAATCACATCACGATCAGGATTCGCTCCGGGTAATCGCCACGACGCTTGTCGCCGCCACCCAGGATCGTGCGGCAGCTGCAATCAATGCCAGGCTTGACCGGGCGGCTGGCGGGCTGCTCGCCGTGACCGCTGGTGTCTGCCGGGCCCGTCTCCTTGCTGAAGTCACCGATGCCCTGCGGATCACCGACCAGCCGGCTGTGGTCGAGGCGATCCAATGAGCCTGGCTCCTGTTGCAGGGCTGCCGACCGACCGATCGACGACGCCGCCGCGGCGGCGGGCTGCGGTGATCGGGAGTGGCTTCGGTGGTCTGGCGTCAGCCATCCGCCTGCAGTCGATGGGCTTCGACACGGTCTGCTACGAGGCTCACGACAAGCCGGGCGGTCGTGCCTATGTCTACGAAGACCAGGGATACATCTTCGATGCCGGTCCGACGGTAATCACCGCACCGCATTGCTTGGAGGAACTTTTCGAACTGTCCGGACGGCGGATGGCCGACTACGTCCGTCTGTTGCCGGTCAGTCCACTCTATCGCCTGCAATGGAGCGACGGTGTCTCGTTCGATTATGTCGCTGATGAGCAGGGCCTGATCGAGCAGGTCCGCCGGGTGAGCCCCGCGGATGTCGACGGCTACCGTCGCTTTGCCGATTACGCCCGGCAGGTTTTTGAGAAAGGATACGAAGAGCTTGGTGCCGTCCCATTCTTGAATTTTACCGACATGCTCAGGGCGGCTCCGCACCTCGCCCGCCTACGGGCTGATCGGAGCGTCTACGCGCTGGTGTCGCGGTTTGTCAAAGACGAGCATCTCCGGCAGGCGTTCAGCTTCCATCCACTGCTCGTTGGTGGCAATCCGCTGGACACCAGCTGCATCTACACGCTGATTCATTGGATCGAGCGGAAGTGGGGTGTGTCCTTCCCGGAGGGCGGCACCGGAGCACTTGTTCGCGGGCTCGTCCGTCTCTTTGAGGACCTTGGGGGCAGTCTCCGGCTGAATGACCCGGTGAATCGAGTGACCCTGCAGCCCGGCGGCAAAACCCCGCAGCATGTGGTGCACGCCACCGGTCTACCCGCCGCCCCATTCGATCTGGTGGTCTCCAATGCCGATGTGCACCATACGTTTGCCAATCTTTATCGCGGGGTTCCCGGAGCTCAGCGGCGTCAGCAGCGGCTTGAGCGAATGGCGTGGTCGATGTCGTTGTTCGTGCTCTATTTCGGCACCAACCGGCGTTTTCCCAACCTTGCTCATCACACAATTCTTTTCGGGCCGCGTTTCAAGGGGCTGCTGCGGGACATCTTTCGTGGTGACCGGCTCCCTGACGACTTCAGTCTCTACCTCCATGCGCCGACCGTCACCGATCCGGGCATGGCACCCGACGGCGGTGAGTCGTTCTATGTGCTCAGCCCCGTACCGCACCTCGGGAACGCGGCGATCGACTGGGAAGCACGGGCCGACGGCTATGGCGACGCGATTCTCGCATCGCTCGAAGAGCACCTGCCGGGTGTCCGAGAATCGATCGTGACCCGCCACCACTTCACGCCCGCCGATTTTGCCCGGAAATTCGGGGCCTATCATGGGTCAGCCTTTTCCGTCGCGCCCACACTCACACAGAGTGCGTACTTTCGCCCGCACAACCGCGATCCGGACATCCCCGGTCTATACCTTGCCGGAGCAGGAACCCACCCGGGTGCCGGCGTACCCGGGGTCGTCAACTCGGCCAAGGCGACGTGCGACACCATTGCCAGGGATTTCCATGTCGTCGACGGATAGCGGCATGGAAAACCAGCCTGCCGCCAGAGGCTGCGGTGAGCGACAGCTCCGGAATCCCCCAGCGCTCTCGGGAATGGCTCACGTGGATGATTCCGTGCCCTCAGGTGCGGGTGGAGGCCGGCCCGGAATCGTTTCCGGAACAGCCAGTCGCAAGCCTTGTGAGTCGATTCAGCAGCACAGCCGGTCTTTTTCATTTGCGAGCCGGTTGCTACCCGCTGACAGACGGGCCGACGTTGAGCGTCTTTATGCATGGTGCCGCTGGTGCGACGACGGTGTCGATGCAGCGTCATCATCGGCAGCAGCGGCTGAGTTTGTCGACCTCGCCACCGATGACCTGCTGCTGATAGCAGCCGGAAAGGAGCCATCCGCCACCGAAAGCCGCTGGTTTGCTTCGATTGTCCACAGGTACAACCTGCCCATTGAGGCAGCTGCGGCGTTGCTGCTAGGCATGCAGTCCGACCTGACGCCGGCCGTCGATTTCAGTGAGGATGACCTGATGCGGTACTGCTTCAGGGTGGCTGGAACGGTGGGTGTGCTGATGTGTCCGATCCTCGGGCTTCAAGATCGCCGCTTCCTTCCCCACGCTGCGGCACTTGGCATGGGGATGCAACTCACCAACATTGCTCGCGATGTTGCTGAAGATTGGCGACGGGAACGGTGCTACCTCCCAGTTGAATGGACTGAGGGATTGCGTCCGAGCGGCACGCCCCCGGATCATGGGCGGGTCGAAACCGGTGTCTGGACAATTCTCAACGTGGCGGACGGCTATTACGCTGCCGGCAGGATGGGCATCAATGCCTTGGACCGCCGCTGCCGGCTGGCGGTACGGGCGGCCGCCAACATCTACCATGCAATTGGAACGAAGATCAGGAGGAGAGGCTTCCGGGTTCTTGAAGAACGAGCCCGGGTCTCGGCGATTGGCAAGCTGAGGCTCTTTGCTTTTGCAGCGGTTGAAAATACCATCGAGTGCAGCTCGCTGGCGCCGAACGAAGCGAGCACGCGAAGCCTCACCACTGCGGCAGAATTGTTACTCGAACACGGAGTATCGTTATGAAGTCGGATGCCTGGAGCGTTGTTTTCACAGGTTTGTCGCTGACGTGCATCACGTCGACCGCCCTTTTCGTGTTGGTGGCGATCAATCCAAAAGACGCAACCTACGGCGCGACGCCGTTCATCTACGCGGGTTGCTCCGCGTTCCTGGCCCTCGCCTTCAACCGTGCCTCGGCCTGGGCGGCGCGGCGGACTGACGCTGCCTAACAAGTCAGTGCGGCCAACATCATTGTCCGTGCCGGAAAGAGGCGGCCTGCGCAGAAGCCGCAATCAGTACGAGCCTTGCTCGGTTTCCGTAGCGGAATTCAGTATGAGTCCCAATTGGTTTCCGTAGCGGAATTCGCCAGAATTCCGAAAATGGGCGTTGGGCTAGCACGAGGCCCGGAAGTCTGGCGACTTCCGCTACGGGCGAGGAACGGGCGTTGCAGTAGCATGCGATCCAGCGGCTCTTTCGCATAGCGGCACTCACCGTGACCCCTTCCCGGTTTCTGTACCAGCGCTCATGAGA
>CBFIHA010000070.1:19191-19459 GCA_965662195.1 uncultured Pirellulales bacterium | reverse complement strand
AATAGTTCAAATCAACTCGGACAGTTTCGTTGGGGGCGGACTAGCTATCACGGCAGTGCAGGTGATATCGGCGAGGGTACTGCCAGTATGTGGCTCCACCGCGGTGCGTATTCAGGAGACAGGGCTAGGTTTACCCCAGGGTTCCCAAACCCAGGCCATCGGGCAGTGACACTCAAGGAAATTTCCGATGGCACCTCACATACACTGTTGCTCAGCGAGGTGATCATCGGTGACCAGAGTAGCCAGCTGCCCGCCGGTGTTGGTCAGA